>DATCXA010000699.1:0-3491 GCA_036566085.1 Propionibacteriaceae bacterium | reverse complement strand
AGCCCAGGTCTTGGAGAGGCCGTTGTCTCCGGCGCCGTCAACCCAGACCACTTCGTTGTCAGTTCCATCGATCACAGCATTGTGATGAGTCGGCTAGGCGACAAACGCATCATGATCACCAGCGTTCCGGGCGGTGGGACCGCACATCACGAGCTGGCCGACCGAAGCTCCGAAGCCTGCCTGGACGACCGGCAGCTGCGCCAACTTGTTGATCTTGGTCAGCGGGTACAGCAGCTTTACGGGTCGCCGCAGGACACCGAATGGGCACTGGATGCTGCAGGCGCTTTTTGGTTGACGCAGGCCCGGCCGATCACCACTTTGTATCCCTTGGCGAAAACTGATCGTCCCGGCCTGCGGGTGTTGTTTTGCTTCAGCTTGGCACAGGGACTGACTAGACCGATCACTCCCATGGGCATTGCTGCCTTTCGGTTGATCGGCACGTCGGTGGCCAGGCAGGTGGGAATACCGCCCACCCAGCCATTAGCCGGACCGCCGGCGATGCATGCCATAGGTCAGCGGCTCTTTCTCGACATCACGAGCGCGCTGCGCAACCCGATCGGACGCCGGATCGTGATCGGAGTCTTGGGCGTCATGGAGGCACGAGCCTCGGCCGTCCTGAAGATCTTGGCCAAACGGCCTGAGTTCTCTATCGAGTCCTCGCGGCGTACCGTGATCCGCCGCGTTGGTGAGGCGCTGGTTCGCAACAAGGTGCCACTCCGCGTCGTGACGGGGCTGGCTAACCCGGAGCGGGCCTACCGTAGAATAGCTGCCACCGAGCGGCGGCTGCGGCGCTACCTGATCCTGCCTGGCAATGTGACTGCGTCGCAACGCCTTGACTTCGTGGAGCAGCGGCTCAGCGAGGTGTTTGTCCTTCTGATATCGCAAACGCTCCCCTACGCCGCCGGCGGCTATTTGATGCTCGCCGCGTCTCGCCGGCTACTGCGTGATGTGGCTGACCCCGGTGAACTGCAGGAAGTCCTGCGTGGCTTGCCGCACAACATTACGACCGAGATGGATCTCAAACTCTGGGAGTTGACCAAGGAGATTCGTAACGACGAGGCGTCTCGAACGGTGTTCACTGACCTGGCGGTGCCGGACCTGATGCAGCGCTACCGCGAACGGGCGCTACCAGCGGTCGCGCAGCGCGGACTGATGGCATTCCTGCGCCGATTCGGGCATCGGGCGGTGGCGGAGATCGATCTCGGCATGCCGCGCTGGTCAGATGATCCGAGCCACGTACTTGGGGTAATCAGCAACTATCTACGACTCGATGAATCCGATCTTGACCCGTTCTCGCAGTTCAAGGCTGGCGAAGCCAAAGCCGAATCCATGATTACCAGCCTTACGAGCCGTGCCGCCGAGCGCAGTCGGCTTCGGGCCAAGCTGGCTGGCTGGACGCTGCGGCGGGTACGCCAGCTCGCCGGCTTACGCGAGGCGCCGAAGTTCCTGTTGATCACGGCACTCGCAACAATGCGCGGCCATCTAGCGGAGGTCGGCCGAGAACTGACCGCAAAGAACGTGATCGATCACATCGAGGATGTCTTCTTCCTCGACCTGGGTGACGCCCGCCGAGGTCTTGCCGGCGAGGATTTACGAGCGCTGGTCGCGGAGTGGCGAGAGGAGTATCAGCAGGAGCTCAAGCGACGGCATATTCCGCGCCTAATCCTCTCCGATGGCACCGAGCCCGAAGCGCTAGCCGCAGTGGCCGCGGGAGCAGACGGCGCTCTGGCCGGTAGTCCAGCCTCAACAGGAACTGTAACGGCGCGGGCTCGAGTCGTGCTCGATCCGGTGGGCGCGCACCTCGAGCCAGGAGAGATCCTGGTCGCACCTTCGACCGATCCCGGCTGGACTCCGCTCTTCTTGACGGCGGGCGGCCTGGTGATGGAGATGGGCGGCTCGGGCTCCCATGGCGCAGTCGTCGCGCGTGAGTATGGGATTCCTGCCGTCGTTGGTGTGCCCGAGGCGACACGCAGGATCGAAACTGGCCAGCTGATCACCGTTGATGGCGCCGCTGGATTGGTCAGCATCGCCGCTTAGTGATCATGGGCCTAGACGAGTTCGGCGGTACGACGCTCGCCGCGAGCCTCTAAGGCAGCGAAGATGCGCTCCGAGACCTCCTGGACCTCGCCGTGGCCGTCAACTTCGACCAGTGAGCCGCGGGCGCGGTAAACCTCGAGCAGCGGCTCGGTCTGTTCGGCATACACCTGCAGGCGGACCCGGATGGTCTCCTCGTTGTCGTCGGAGCGTCCATCGATCACTGCCCGCCTGAGCAGTCGGGCGACGACCTCCTCGATGTCGGCAAGCAGCGAGATGACGGCGTTGAGCGGGCGCTTGGACTCGGCGAGATAGTCGTCGAGGGTCTGGACCTGCTGCAACGTACGTGGGTAGCCGTCAAGTAGGAAGCCTCCGTCGCAGTCCGGCTGTGCCAGCCGATCGGCAATGATCGCGTTGGTGATCTCGTCGCTCACGTACCCGCCGGATTCCATGATCTCCCGTACCTGTCGCGCCAGCGGCGTGTCGGCGGTCTTCATGGCACGGAAGATGTCACCTGTCGAAATGGCCGGAATTCCGTAGTGCTCAGCTATCAGCTTCGCCTGCGTACCCTTGCCTGCGCCAGGAGGACCCATGATGACGAGTTGCATTAGCGGAGGAACCCTTCGTAGTTGCGCTGCTGGAGCTGGCTCTCGATCTGTTTCACGGTATCCAGTCCGACACCGACGATGATCAGGATTGAGGTGCCTCCGAAGGGGAAGTTCTGATTGGCGTTCAACAGAATGAACGCAACCGACGGCAGCAAGGCGATCAATCCGAGATACAGCGAGCCGGGGAACGTCAGGCGCGACAGCACGAAGCCCAGGTAGTCCTCGGTCGGTTTTCCGGCACGAATGCCAGGAATGAAGCCCCCGTACTTCTTCATGTTGTCGGCCACCTCGGTCGGGTTGAAGGTGATCGCGACATAGAAATAGGCGAAGAACACGATCAGCAGGAAGAAGCTGACGATGTAGATCGGGTGGTCGCCCTTGACGAAGTTGGCGCTAATCCACGACGAGAACTTGTCCTCAGGCCGGAACTGGGCATACAGAGCCGGCAGATACAACAGCGATGACGCGAAGATGACCGGGATGACCCCGGCTTGGTTGACCTTGATCGGAATGTAGGTGGTGGTACCGCCGAACATCCTGCGCCCCACCATGCGCTTGGCGTATTGCACAGGAATGCGACGCTGAGACAACTCGACGAAGATCACGCCGAGCATCACCAGTAAGCCCAGTCCAACCACTAGGAGGAACACGACCCAACCTTGGGAGCCGGGGCGAGCGACCTTGATGCTCCACAGGGCGCTGGGGAATGTCGCGGCAATCTGGGTGAAGATAAGCACCGACATGCCGTTGCCGACGCCGCGTTCGGTGATCAGTTCGCCCAGCCACATAATGACGCCGGTGCCGGCTGTCATTGTCAAAATCATGACGATCACGGGGAAGATGCTCTTG
>DATCXA010000695.1:0-2977 GCA_036566085.1 Propionibacteriaceae bacterium | reverse complement strand
GCCGGCCGCACCAGCTGCGAGGTGTTGATACCCAGATGCCTCCGGCGGGGATCTCCGGCTCCGGGAGGGCAGAAAGGTGTCGAGCGAGGCGCGCTCACTGTGCATGATCTGCTTATGTCAGCGCCCCAGCCGGCTATCCCGGACCTGTTGCCCGATGACCTGCGTGACCTATTGGTGCCGTTGCTGCGTCCGGCACCCATTCCGCAGGGGCGGCAGGAGGAGTGGAAGGTGGAGAAGGCGGCCATTGAACGGCAAAGTCAGCAACTCGCCACTCACATGGCGGCAGTGCCGGCTCCGCGTGGCATCGTGACCGACGTCATCTGCCGACGGTGGCTCGATACGGCTCCTACCGCTGCAGACCAGTTCTGGTTGCGGGCAATCCTGCGCGCTGGGCTTGCCGAGCAAGTGTTACTGCCGACGCTCCTGGAACGGCTCGCTCGCCCGTGTGTTCCGGAACTGCGATGGCTGTATCAAGTTGCTACGGCGGTCAGCCTGGACCTCCGTCGGGTCATGCCGGCCCGGGAGGATGAGGATGTGTATGGGGGACTGCTTCGAGATGCCCTCGCCTTGGACCCAGACGATGTGATGACCTGGCGGCTGCTCGCCAAGCTGCTGCTTGAACGGGTGGGGTATGGAACCCACGAGTGGAGCTTGGGCCGGGGACCAGCAGACGGTGGGGCCGACGAGTATCTCGAAACTGCGCGAGAGGCCGCGCGCATCATCGAGAGCGCCCCACCAGGCGCTCTACCCGCGCCGTACAGGGACGAGATCAGCGATCAGATCGACAAGCTAACTAGCTGGATCGACTACAGAGCGGCCGATCCGGGGATTCCCTACTTCGACTGGCTAAGCCAGCGAGACGCGTAGCTCCCTCGCGAGCCACCGACCACGTGCCCGGCAGCAGCATTTGACAGCAACAGTTGCAGACAACGCCATACGAGCCAGCGGAGCACCACGCACCGTGACCTGCACACGACCACGGGGCCCCACACGTCACCGGACACGATGACCGAGGCTTGTAATCGGATGGTCGCGCCCGCCAAGTCGGTGCTGCACTGCACCCGCAGCGATGCCTCCCGTGTACAGCCATCCATACAGCCAAGCGGTCCAGCCAAGGTCGACGCCGACCGACATCCGCGGACGCTCGACCAGGACGCTATGGCCGCAACCAGGACGGTGCGGTCGACTCCTAATCCGCTATTCCGACAGTCAAAGCGGTCGTCCTTTCCGCCGAGTCGAGGCGTCCGCGGCTGCCAGCGTCGGCGGACGATCACTCCGCTCGAAGACAATGTCAGGGGCCAACACCTCCACGACGCATTCCTTCAGCGGTGCGATGTAGTGCCGCATAACCGTCTTGTAGGCAACGGGGGGCGTCGGCCAATCGGTGCCCTCGACCACCCCGAGCCACAGCAGACGATCGAGGCCAACCGAATAGAGCCGATGCGCCCAGCGGCCTTCGTCGTTGAAGCCCAGCATCGAGCACGCGACCGCCCAGTCCCATCGAAGAACAACAGTTCGTTGGTCGGGGTCGTCGAAGTGAGCTTTGAGTCCGAGAACGGCCGGACCGTTATCAAGCGACAACAGCGCGGCCTGGGGGTCATTCGGATCCCAGATAAGACCATCGGCCACAGGCACAACCCGCATCGTCATGACGCCACTCTGCCCAATCCCAGGGACGGACGCGAGTTGGGGCTGGGCGTCGCGCTCCCGCGAAAGCAAGCACCGCAGCGGTGATCTTGTAGCCGATGCTGGTAGCCAAGCGGATCGACTTACCCCGTCGCGGGCCGTACTCGGTCGACGCGTTCGACACGTCAGACACTTTGAGTCGACGCGCGCGGACGTACTGCCCACTCTTTGCAAGGCGGTGGTCATCTGCCACACGTCCTCGGCGTCGACGTGTGAAACCGACAAGATCAATCGGGCCATTCGCGGGCCACAACTCCGGTCCTGCGGCGGTCGCGCAGGGGCACGAGCGGGCAGCGCCGACCACTCGTAGGCTGGACGAGCCGAGGTAACAGCCGCAGGAGTGGCCCACTTCCAAACTGGTGGTACGACGCCTTACTCGATCAGGCGGCGTAGGCGCCGGATCTCGGCCACGAGGCGTGGCACATCATTCCGTGCATGGGCGACAAAGTCGAGATCGGCGTCGAGTCGACGGTCAGGGCTCACCCGTACCACCGGGGCGTACGTGAAGTACAGCTCAGCATCCTGGTCGCCGCCGGGGTTGAGGTCGATGAAGCTGGCACCGCCGATGCCCGACCGAGTCTCTAGGTTCGCTTCCCAAGGACCAGGGGTCGCGAGCGTTACCCGTCGCTCAATTTCGTCCAGTTCATCGTCCGTCATCGCCACGAGATCACCTCTCGCTTTCCGCGATCGTCCTCAGCCGCGGTCCGACTGTATTGGTACAACCAAGCCGGCCGACATAGGCCGGAAGTTGACGTCGGCCCTCCTACACGGCCGTAGGCTTGCCCACCCATTGCAGAGCGTGGCGCGCCGGGCCTGCCGCTAGCCTCGGCCAGTTCAGTCGCCAATGGGCACCGGCCCTGGCATCTCCGAATACTCGCCAAGGCCGTAGCGGAGTCGATTGTTTAGATCGTTGATCGCTTGACGCAGCTGCTCAGCACCGGATTCGGCGCTACATCATCGGCTGGCATGCTCACGATGTGATATTCCGTCAACACCCACGCGATCACAGGCCCGAACGAGCAGGCGTCGACTCGACGACCGAGGCTGGGCCAATAACGGGCCAATAGGCGAGGTCACATCAGGCCACTTCGGACCGTCGAAGACCAGTCGCAAGCAGCGCCAGCCCGCTCAACGCTATCGCGCCCGAAGATTCCCAAGCTGCCAGTGAGCGCGGGCGCCTGTAGCCAAGTCTGTAGCCAAGCCGGTCTGCGATAGCCGCGCCTGATCGACGTCTACAGTCGATACTCCCTCGTAGACCGCACCGGTCAGCCGTCTCCAGACGTCATGCCTA
>DATCXA010000693.1:0-3693 GCA_036566085.1 Propionibacteriaceae bacterium | reverse complement strand
GGCTCGAGGCGAGCTTGTGCGGCTGGCTCACCAGCTCGCACCGGCCGGATCAGTCGTTGTGGCCGGCGTGCCCGACCAACCCGGCCTGGCGTTGCTCGCCGATCGGCCGATGATCAACGATCTACCGACTGCTTATGTCTGTCGGCACTTCGTGTGCAAGCTTCCGGTCACCTCCGTTGACGACCTGGCCATTCAGCTCAGAGCGTGATCATGGCGATCGCGAGGTAGTGACAAATGAAGCCGGCGATAGTACCTACGTGGAAGATCTCGTGGAAGCCGAACCACGTGGGGGAGGGGTTGGGACGCTTTCGGGCGTAGACGATTGCGCCCAGGGTGTAACAGATGCCACCGGCAAGTATCAAGATCAGTACCGCTAGTCCGGCAGCGTGGTAGAAGGCAGCTAGCCAGCCAAGGGCGGTCCAGCCCATCACGATGTAGAGCACGGTGTAAAGCCAGCGAGGCGCCGACAACCACAACAACCGAAAGAGCAGGCCGCCCACGGCGGCAGACCAGATGAGAACCAGCAAGATCGTCCGCGATGCTCCGTCGAGCAAGATCAACGCCAGTGGCGTATAGGTTGCCGCGATAAAAATGTAGATATTCGAGTGATCCATCCTGCGCAAGATCGCTTGGCCGCGCGTCCCCCAGGTTCCGCGATGGTAGACGCCACTGGTTCCAAACAGCAGCACCGACGCAGTAACGAAGACCGCGCCTCCGACGACCCCAGCAGGTGTCGCGGCGAGGCTGATCAGCACGATGCCGGCGACAAGTGCGAGGGGAGCCATGCCAGTGTGCAGCCAGCCACGAAGCCGGGGCTTGACGACGGCGAGCACGTCCGCCAGTGGCGTGTCGGTGTCGTCTCCCGTACTCGGTTGCGAGGGTCGGCCTCCGCCAAAATGAACAGTCGGCACGCTTTACCCTTCGCTGAGGACGCCTTGATCACTGCTCGGTAGCGTTAGCGTAGGGGACCGCGTCGCCAAGACCAACCGCTGCTGCGGGGCCGGATTGCCCATCGTGGAGGGATACGCTGCGAGTTGTGGCACGTCTCGACCGCTGGCGGGAGTTCGTCGATCGGCTGCATCCCTCGGGACTGCTCTATGCCACCTATGAGCATCGGCTCATCGCCGAGCTGGACCCCGATAGGCTGCCGCGCCACGTCGCCGTACTGGCCGATGGAAATCGTCGCTGGGCGCGCACCAACGCTCCTGGCCAAGCGCTGATTGCCGGCTATCAGGCCGGCGCGGACAAGCTCAAGGAATTCGTGGGGTGGTGTGACGAGATTGGAATTCCAGTCGTCACTTTGTGGGTGCTCTCGACTGACAACCTGTCTCGCAGCCATCGTGTGGAGATCGAGCCGCTGCTTGGGGTGATCGAGCAAATGGTGAGCGATCTGGCCGCGACCCGACGCTGGCGAGTACATCCGGTCGGGGCGCTGGATCTGCTACCCGCTCAGTCAGCCAAGCGGCTCAAGATGGCTGATCGGGATACCGCGGACGTCAACGGGATGCTGGTCAACATTGCCGTCTCGTACGGCGGCCGGCACGAGTTGCGCGACGCGGTTCGCTCGCTGCTTGCCGAGCATGCCAAGAACGGCACCTCCATTGATGAACTCGCCCAGAGCCTTGACATCGAGCACATCGCCGAGCACCTCTACACCAAGGGCCAGCCGGACCCCGACTTGATCATCAGGACGTCTGGCGAGCAGCGGCTGTCCGGGTTCTTGATGTGGCAGTCCGCGCATAGCGAGTTCTATTTCTGCGAAGCGTTGTGGCCCGACTTCCGGAAGGTGGACTTCATCCGCGCGCTCCGCTCGTACGGGCAGCGGGAGCGCCGCTTCGGGCACTGAATCGAGGAGGCACCAGATGTCCACTGTCAGCCGCGTCCCGACCCCAGCGCCGTCATCGGTCCGCAAGGTCATCGTGGCGAGCCTGATCGGCACGTCACTTGAGTGGTACGACTTCTTCATCTACGGGACCGCCGCAGCTCTGGTCTTCAACAAGATCTTCTTTCCAAGCTTCGAGCCGCTGGTCGGCACGTTGCTCGCCTTCGCCACTTACGCTGTCGGCTTCATTGCCCGGCCGTTGGGCGGGTTGATCTTCGGCCACTACGGCGATCGGATCGGTCGTAAGAACGTCTTGGTAGTGACTCTGCTTCTGATGGGCATTGCCACATTCGCCATCGGCCTGTTGCCGACGTACGCAAGCATCGGCGTCTGGGCGCCGATCCTCCTGGTTGCCCTCCGCTTCCTGCAGGGTCTCGGCCTCGGCGGCGAGTGGGGCGGTGCGGTGTTGATGACGATGGAGTCCGGCGACCCCAACCGCCGTGGTTTCAACGCCAGCTGGCCACAGGTTGGTGTTCCGCTCGGCCTGCTGCTGGCGAACGGTGTCTTGTCGCTGATGGGCGTACTGACCAGCGAACCGGCGTTCTTGAGCTGGGGCTGGCGGGTGCCGTTCCTGCTCAGCGGCGTGCTGGTGGTTGTCGGCCTATGGATCCGGCTGACGATCGCGGAGAGCCCGCTGTTCCGCGAGGTCGAGGAGTCACACGCAAAGGCTGGTGCGCCGATCCTGGAGGTGCTGCGACGCTATCCCAAGCAGGTGCTGCTTGCGGTAGGCGCTCGCGTCGGCGTCGATGTCGCGTTCTACACCTTCGTGCTGTTCATCACTACCTACGTCGCCACCTATCTCAAGCTGCCCCGGAACTACGCTCTGAACGCCGTGCTCATCGCTGCCGCCGTCCAGGTTGTGTTGATCCCGTTCTTCGGCAGTCTGTCTGACCGGTTCGCGCGCCGGCCGGTTTACCTGGCTGGGGCGATCGGCGCTGCAATCTGGGTCTTCGTCTTCTTCATCTTGCTTGACACAGGTCAGTTCTGGCTGATCGTGCTGGCCACGGTGGTCGCGCTAGTCCTCCACGCGGCGATGTACGGTCCGCAGGCGGCCTTCATCTCCGAGATGTTTCCAACCAAGATTCGATACACCGGTGCATCGATGGGCTACCAGCTGGCCGGCATTATCGGCGGTGCGCTCGCGCCGATCATCTCCGTGGCCTTGTTGGACCGCTTCGATACCTGGGTCGCCGTGTCCCTGTACGCGGTAGCGATGCTACTGATCACCATCGTCTGTGTGCTGCTGGCACCAGAGACATCGAAGATAGACCTGCACGCTGACCCCGTGACTCACCCGACGGACGCACGGTGAGCTTGCCGTCCGCAGCACCTGTCGTCGACCTCAATAGCGACCTCGGAGAGGGATTCGGTATCTGGCAGCTGGGCGATGACGACGCGCTTCTGGACGTCATTACCAGCGCAAACGTCGCATGTGGCTTTCATGCCGGCGACCCGAACATCATGCGCCGCGTCTGCGAGGCCGCTGTCAGCCGCGGGGTCTCGATCGGCGCCCAGGTCGGCTATCACGATCTGGCCGGCTTTGGCCGCCGCAACATCGATGTCGATGCTGCGAGTCTGACCAACGACGTTATCTATCAAATCGGGGCACTGGACGGCTTTGCCCGCACCGCCGGCTCGCGGGTGCGCTATGTCAAGCCGCATGGGGCCCTCTACAACCGCGCTGTACACGATGAGGACCAGGCGACGGCCGTGGTCGCCGCAGTGATCGCGTACGACCCAACCCTGTCGCTCCTAGGGCTGCCCGGCTCGGCACTGCTTCGCCATGCCGAGCAGGCTGGGCTACCTACCGT
>DATCXA010000683.1:0-2348 GCA_036566085.1 Propionibacteriaceae bacterium | reverse complement strand
TGGGCGCCGGATGATCTTGTCGAGGAAGTCACGCAGACGGTGCTGCAGCCAACCATCGATGAGATGGCGCGGCACGGCACACCGTTCAGCGGATTGCTGTACGCCGGCCTGGCACTGACCTCTCGGGGTGTCCGTGTCGTCGAATTCAATGCCCGCTTCGGCGACCCGGAGACCCAGCCGTTGCTCGCTCGTCTGGATAGCCCGCTGGGGGAAGTGCTCTACTCGGCCGCTGTCGGTGATCTTGCTGCGCACCGTGAACTGGGATGGGGAAGTGGCGCGGCGGTGTGCGTCGTTCTTGCAGCTCAGGGCTATCCCGGAACACCAATGACTGGAGACGTGATCACCGGTCTAGAGGCAGCGAGCAGCAACGGAACCATGATCATTCATGCGGGGACCGCTCGAGATGCGCAGGGCACTCTGATTAGCGCCGGCGGTCGAGTGCTTGCCGTTGTTGGGCTCGGCGAGGATGTTGATGCAGCCCGGGGACGGGCCTACGAGTCAATCGGGGAGATCCGGCTCGAAGGTTCCTTCTATCGCAGCGATATCGCGGCAGCAGCCGCGCGGCTGGCAGTGGGCTGAAACGTGCCGATCGGCAACATTTTGGCCAACCGCTACGCCTCCGCAGCGATGCGTGAAGTATGGTCGCCCGAAAACAAGATCATTGCTGAACGCCGACTCTGGCTTGCGGTGCTAGCTGCCCAACGTGATCTTGGAGTGGACTTCGGCGGGGATGATCCGGCCGTCGTGATCAAGGCCTACCAAGCAGTCGTCCAGCAGGTCGATCCGGCGAGCATCGCGGCGCGGGAGAAGATCACCCGCCATGACGTGAAAGCACGGATTGAAGAGTTCAACGCTCTCGCCGGCTTCCAGCACGTACACAAGGGCATGACTTCGCGTGACCTGACCGAAAATGTGGAGCAGGTGCAGATCCTCTCCTCACTCAAGATCATCCGCGACAGGGTGGTTGCGACGCTGGTACAGCTGGCCCAACTGGCTGGTGAATACGCCGATCAACCTATGGCTGGACGCACCCATAACGTCGCTGCCCAGGTCACCACGCTGGGGAAGCGCTTTGCGACGGCCGCGAATGAACTGCTGATGGCGTACCAACGGATTACGGAGCTCATCGATCGCTATCCGCTGCGTGGCATCAAGGGTCCGGTCGGCACCAGTCAGGACATGCTGGACCTGCTAGACGGGGACGTCGACAAGCTGGAGGAGCTGGAGCGGCGGATTGCTGATCACCTGGGTTTCGGGCAAGTGTTGGTGAGCACCGGCCAGGTCTATCCGCGCTCGCTGGACTTCGATGTCGTCACTGCGCTGGCCCAGGCAGCGGCGGCACCATCGAATCTGGCCACCTCCATTCGGCTGATGGCAGGCCATGAGCTGGTCACCGAGGGCTTTCAACCTGGCCAGGTCGGTTCTAGTGCCATGCCACACAAGATGAACACGCGATCCTGCGAGCGGGTCAATGGACTAGCGGTGATCATCAGAGGCTACGTCTCGATGATCGGCGAGCTCGCCGGTGATCAATGGAATGAGGGCGACGTGTCCTGCTCGGTGGTCCGCCGAGTTGCACTGCCGGACGCATTCTTCGCCGTGGATGGGCTATTCGAGACTTTTCTCAGCGTGCTGGAGGGATTCGGCGCATTCCCGGCCGTGATCAACGCTGAGCTGCAGCGCTACCTGCCGTTCTTGGCCACAACGAAGGTCTTGATCACCGCGGTCCGACACGGAGTAGGTCGAGAGACGGCACACGAAGCGATCAAGGAGCACTCGGTCGCCGTTGCTTTACAGATGCGAGAGACCGGTCGGGCTGATAATGACTTGCTTGATCGCCTGGCTGCCGATCCGCGGCTGAGTATCACTCGCGCCGAACTGGATGCGGCCATCGCCGATCCGATCGAATTGGCCGGTACGGCCGACCAGCAAGTGGCGACTCTGGCTGCCGAGATCGAGAAGCTGGCTGCGGCTCACCCGGACGCAGCCAACTATCGTCCGGGTCCTGTGCTGTAGGAATCCTTTCCATTGTGCGTACCTATCTGCTGCTGGCGGCGGCGGAGTTTCGGCGATACAGCACCTATCGGTTGGCCATCCTGGCCGGCGTCACCACGCAGTCGGTTTTTGGGTTCATCAGAGTCAGCGTCTTGTTTGGGGCTATTTCCTCCGCAGGCGGCACGCTGGCCGGCTACGACCAGCAGCTGGCTTCCACCTATGTCTGGCTCGGCCAGGCGCTGCTCGCCCCCATCGCGCTGTTCGCATGGATCGATATTGCCGAGCGCGTCAGCAGCGGTGAGATCGCCGTTGACTTCGCCCGACCCGTGGACCTGCAGCTCGCCTGGTGGGCA
>DATCXA010000633.1:0-9424 GCA_036566085.1 Propionibacteriaceae bacterium | reverse complement strand
GGCTGGACCGTCCTCGGTAGGCTCCGATGCAGCCGACGGAGCTGCCCAACGCGAGTATCGCCTTGCCTGCAAGAGCCGCAGCATCCGTTGCCGCATTGATTCGACCTGGGAGCGGACGAGAATTGCTCCGCGACTGACAAGGACTGGAACTGTAATCGGTCCTCGCCAGAAGGCGGCGAGGCCAATTAGCGCGATCGCTAGTGCGGCCGCGATGCCGTAAACGGCGTAGATCACCGGCGCCGGGCTATCCGTAGCGGCCCTCACCTGCGGCGCTGGCCAAGTCCATGGCAGCAATGCACCAGGGCGCGGCGGCGCCGTGAAATCGAAGGCTGACGCCAGGCCCGCGGATTGCCTGTCACGGATACTCAGTGGCTTGATGTTCCAGTTGGACTCAATGAAACGCAGCATCGCGGTGTAGTCCAGAACTGTGTGATTGACTACACCCTTCTTGGCGTACGGGCTGACCAGCAGTGCTGGAACGCGGAAGCCGTATCCCCGGCTGTCCACCCTCGGTGGCGGCACGTGGTCGTACCAGCCGCCCCATCCGTCATAAGTCCACATCAACGCCGATGTCGACCAAGCGGAGCTCTTCATCAACTCGCTGGTGACCTTGCGGAGGGTACGGGAGCCGGCACTGGGATCCGCCGGCGGGTTCTCGCTCGAGCTGGTGGTCACGATGTAGGAGACTGCTGGAAGAGTGCCATTGCGGAGGTCGCGGTAGTACTCAGTCAGGTCGACAACCTGGCCAGCGCGCTGGCCCCCATCGCGGAATCGCTTCATACCTAACAGCGGCACTTTGACCAGCTGACTGCCACGATTGACTCCAGACTCTCCACGGGTGGCCGCTGCGTCGAGGTTCTCGACGTAAAACTTGGCCGGAATCTGGCGCTTCGCAAGCTCGTCGAAGATGGTTGGCAACGTGTCGTACCCGGAGTTGTTCCGCAGTGGCGTTTGTCCGGTCGGGGCGTTGCCCGCAACCCAGTAGAGGTAGGCCTCGCGGCTACCAACCTTGGTGGAGGCAAAGAATCGGTCGAACAGCACGTACTGATCGGCAGCATTCCAGTGGAACGGGATATCGGAGCCGTCGTAGTAGCCCATAGCAGCGGTGCCGTCTAGGCCAAGCCTTCGGTAGGAGGCCACAAAACCGTCCATCCGCCCGCCGTTGTACTGGCGCCGCTGCACGCCCGGCCCTTGGCTGAGATCTTCGATGGGCGTGTCTCCTACATGGAACGGCGGTACACATCCCTTCGTCGACTTCCGGTTCAGGTTGACCCGCTGACATATGCCAGTGGGAATGCCGTCAGCGCCCGGGTAGGTGCCGAAGTAATTATCGAAGGAGTGGTTGTCTTGCATCATCCACACGACGTGCTTAATCGGAGTCGTGGTGGGAGTGTCCTCGACCGGCGACGCCGCAGCGGGCACGGTGGGGATAGCCGCGAGGATCAGCGCGGCAGCCAGTAGTAACAATTTCCTCATGGACGCAACTCGTAAACGATGATCAGAGGGCGGGCGGTTGCTAGTCCCTTGTCGTCCTCGACTTGGACCGTTTCGGAATGGATAACGATGCCGTCGTACTTCTTGGCGTACGCCAGCAGCCGGTCCGAGAAGCTAGGTGACCGAGCGGCGGAGAAGGAATCCCAGACTATGTACTGGATGGCGCCGTCGCGTAGCTGAAGGTCCGCGTTCTCGATCGCTGTATAGGAAGGGTTGCGGTTCAGCGGGTTGGGGCTCACTGATAAGCCGTACGCCTGCCGATGACCGTAGAAGGCTACGACATTGGCCATCGACGGTCCGATCGTCATTAGCGTCGCGCCCTGCGGAACGTTGTTGTCAATCCAGGTGCCGGCCTCCCGGCCAGCGGGCAATCCCCCACTCCCGGCAAGGAATTCCCCATCGTTCGACGGCCGGATGGAAAGCCAGGTCGGCACTAGAAGGGTCAGCGCCGTGAAGACCAACACCCCATTCTGAACAGCCCTACGGCGGCTTGGGATTCGACGCGTGAGCTTTGACCAGATTTCTGTGGACGTTAGGGCTCGTGCCGCCAACACAGCGACCGGTGGGGCCAAGGGCAGCAGATACTGGAATCCCTTGATTGGCATCAGCGTGAAAAACACGATCGGGACCACGCACCAGCTCACCAGCAGTCCCTCACGCCAAGTCAGCTGCTTGCGGTCCAGTACGAGGCCGAGGATAGCCAGGGCTAAGACGAGTGGACCGAGCACCAATGGCACAGCGGTCAAGTAGAAATCCATCGGATGGTTGGCGCGGCGAAACAGCTGCCAGGCAAGATAGTTGCCGCCACTGCGGGTCGCTCCGGCAAGGCGCAGCGTGAGTGGAAAGGCAAGCGCGATCACCCCTGCCAGGGCAAGTGCTAGCGCGACGCGTTTAAGGCGGAGCTTGATGGTCTGGCTGAGCACAAAGAAGCAGTAGACGCCCCCGAACAAAACGACGGCCGTCTCCTTGGTAATCATTGCCAGACCCATCAGTGCGCCAGTTACCACGATCCACCGTGCGCCGTGACCGGAGCAGTAACGCACCAGTGCGTAAAGCGCCGCCGTGGCGAAGAAGACCATCGGCGCATCAAGCAGCACTTGCCGGGAAACCGTCACGTGGTAGGGCATGACGGCCAGCAAAAGCATGGCCACGATGCCGGCGCGGCGCCCGTAGAGCAGCTTGGCCAGCTGATAAGCGATGACAAGTGTTGCCACACCAAAGCCGGCGGCGAGAATCCGGCCAACGATGTCGATGACCCCGAAGCGATAAGGCAGCGAGAGCAATGCCTGGAACAGCACCGGGTGGGCACGGAAAATGGGGAAATATGGCAGGTAGGCCGCTTGCCCGGCGATGCTCGCCGCCTGTCCGGCATAAACAGCCTCATCGCTGTTGAAGCCGAGCGCGTTGAGCTGCCAACAGCGAAGGACTATCCCGATACCCAGCACAACAAGGAAAGCGTGGCGTCGAAGTACAGAACTCCAGGTGCGAAGCGCGGGGATCACCCGAGCTCGGCTGACGAGCTCAGGTTCGGTGAGGGTGGCGGCGGACTCAGTGCGGTCCGCCACAATCAATTTCACCGACGTCATTACATATCACCTCGCCCCGGGCCAGGAATGTTTCATCCTCGTCGTCAGGGGGTTCTTTCTAACAGTTCCACTACCTCAAGCGGCCAACCGCGTTTCCGGCTCGCCTGGCTGCATAGCCCTGACCGGTCGTCGCTGCCATAGGCTCCAGCGCATCTCCGCCAGTAGCCGTAGATAGCGAAACCCCTCTCGAATCGTCCCCTTTGACGCGCCCATCGCTCGCTCGACGAAAACGAATGGAACTTCGTGGCGAACTAGGCCGGGATGGCGAACGGCGATCTCTAACAAGATCTTGAAGCCCCGCGGTGTCATCGTCTCGGTGAGCGCCTCCCGCCGAAACAAAAAGAATCCGCTCATCGGGTCCCGGATGCCGCGCAGCCGATACGGAAACGTTGCCTTCGCCAGCACTGTGGATCCCCACGAGACCGCAGTGCGTACTGGACCGAGGCCCTCATTGGCACCTCCTCGTACGTATCGGCTCGCAACGACGAGATCGGCACTGGCCGCGCGCGCGGCGGCCAGCAAGCGCGGAACAACCTCCGGCGGATGTTGAAGGTCACCGTCCATGACGCAGACCCACGGCGTGTGGGTTTGCTCCAAGCCAGCCAACACCGCTCCACCAAGGCCGCCGCTCCGCTGTCCGACGAGGCGGTGCAGCAACCGGGTATCCAACGAACCGAACCCGCGTTTCCGTGCGGCTTGGATGACGGCCGGCGTCTCGTCGTCACTGTCATCGACGAACAGCACAACGGTTCCCGGCTCAACACATGCCGACAGCCGGGTGAGCAGCGGGTCCACGTTTTCGGCCTCGTTCCGCGTGGGTACCAGGATCGTCAGCTGCGGCATGGCGCTCCCCATCATCACCGCACCGCCTCATTTCGCCGGGCGGTATAGCTCCCATGATCACCATTACGATCGTTCAGCGGCGCAGGATCGCCATTGCCGTTCGCCGATGCGTGATCACCACTCCCGTTCGCTACATGATCATCAGTGCCGTTGAATGACGCATGATCGCCGTTGCCGTTGACCGTCCCGTGGCCCGGGGTGTGACCGTTCATGCCCTCGGCCGAACGACCGGCCAGCGCCCCAACTCGTGCATGATCCTCGGCTGACCACTGCAGAACCCGCTGCGGGATGATGTCGGCCCAACCGAAGTTCGGCGAGCTCAAACGGCACGCCGAGGTGTTGCGCAAAAAGTGCTCCAGAATGCCTCGCTCCAGTGATCGCAGCTCTGAAATATCTTGCTTCTTGCCCTTACGGAGATTCCGAGACCGCAGGGTGATGGCTCGCTCCATGATCGAGAACGGTGGAAAGCCGTACGCATCCTCGGTGTTCGCCAGCATGGTGGCCACAGTCTCCTCATGCGACAGCGGCACCTCATCCTCCGGCCCTCGGCCGATGATGAAGATCTGTCGCACCATCCCATGGTCGCTATAGCGTGCCGTCGGTACCAGCCGGTCGATCATGTACTTCGGCGGTGGAACCAGAATCTGAGTGATCGCATTAATGGCAATGATCGGAATGTTCAACCGTGCCAGCAGCAGCGCGAATTGCCGGCCCTCTTTGGAATGGATCCGGCTCTGGACTGCAAGCACGAGTCGACGAGGCGGGCTGAGAACTTTGGTATTGACAGCACGCAGCGTGTGCGAGCTGATCGTGAGCGGCTTGGGGAAGCACAAAGCCTCGCCTTCTCCGTTGATGATCGTCATGTCGTCGGACAAGAAAGCCGAGGTGTCTGGGTGCTCCTGAAGGAGCCGCAGAATGGTCCCCGTCTTCCCAGTATCGGTCTGTGCGGAGAGCATGATCGTCTCCTCGCCAAGTCTGACGGTCGCAGAATGAAGCAGCATATAGCCCTTGTTGACCAGAACAAAACGCAGCAGGGCTTCGACGATGTTGGTGTAGACCACGTGCTTGGACCACGCCAGCAACGGGCTCACCGTGACGGTGATCCGGTTGTCCAAGTCCACCCGGAAGTTCGCACCCGCCGAGCCGAGGTGCTCGCGGTAAACGAAGAGGCCAGGGCTCATGATGGCCTGCACTTTGGAGATCATGCGGCGGGCACCGACATAACCGCGCCGGACCGTAATGTCAGCTTCCCTGCTGAAAGGTGCCACTTCGAAGTAGCCGAGTTCCGGAAGCTGAACCTGCGAACGGATGGATACCAGTCCATGGATGTCGTAGTAGTGCTGCCGGTTCTGGCGTGGTGTGCGCAGGTTGAGCGCCAGATGCGGTCCCCACTCGTAACTTTTCATCTGGATGAGAACGTCTGCGTTGCTGTGTCGCTCGACCGGCTCGCCGGTGAGGTCGGCGACCCTCTTCCGGGAGCCCCAGATGAAGCGATCACTGATCCAGAACCGAAGCACGAAGAGCACGAGTAAGGTCGTGAAGTTGGCCCAGTAGGGGTTCATCCCGAAGACGTGGGCCAACGCCAGCAGTAAGGGCACTCTGAGCAGGAGTGAAGTTGTGTTCGTGGCCCAGCTCTTCGCAAACCGCTGGTACCACCGGGAAGTGGAGCCCTGGCTCCGATAGACGATCCTGTCGATCAGGACGAAGTTCCAGATCGTCGATCCCTGTGTGGCGAGCACTGCTGCCAAGGGGATCCGAAAGGACGTGACATCGTGGAAAAACCAGAAGAGGGCCTGGTTGACGAAAATGCCAGACAGTCCGACCAGACCGAAGCCGAAAGCAACGGTGGTCTTCTTGGCAAGGTGTGATTTGAAAAGCATCTTTTGGGGGACTCCTGATTCAGGACGCAGTTGTTCCTCTGGGATCACCGGTTTCCCTAGGGCGAGGTCTTTCAGTCAGTGAGCAGGTCCGTCATCACGGATCACAAGGATGGCATCGCCAATCACGGGACGGTTGATCGTCGCGGTGCCGATAGCCTTGCCGCGCAGGCGCCACTGCGACGCCTCCCCCAGAAACGCCCAGCAGGCTCCCCGGCCTAGCCATTCCCCCCAATAAGTCCCGCATGATTGCTCGCGACCCCCTGTTGAGTCGAGCTGCTCCAAGACACACAATCTGGCTTTGACAAGCAGCGTTGCTATGTCAGCGCTAGACCGTTGGAGGTTATCCTGCAGTTTCCCGTCGATCACGCCAGATATCGAATCGTGATCTTGTTGATACCGGATCTTGAGGTGCCACAAGATCGGAAATAATCGGTTGCCCAAGGCAAATGGATAGCCGATCTATTTTTTTTGGAGTGGGAGTCAATGGGTGGGTCTTGCGAAATGATCTTGACTTCCGAACACAAGAAATCTCTTGGTGGCAAGGAAACACTCGCAGTGGCCGCAGCGTAGCTCGCACGTGATCACTAAAGATCATCTTTTTTGCTCGTGATCGATGACTTGTATACCGTTTGTTCACACTCCGTTCCGAAAGTCGTCGCGTGACGTTATGAAATTGTCATCTTCGTCTCACGTACGAGACGTCGGAGCGAGCCAGCAGCCGACGATGGTATGAGTCAGTGGCCATCAAGGCCCGGCATCCAGACAGAGGTCAGCGAGCATGCCTCGAGGTTGGACCAGTCACCATCGAAGTCCAGCCGGGCCAGGGCGGCGGCTGGAAACCGACTCTCGATGGCGGCAACGGCTTTCGGATTGGACGTGGCCGGATCGGTCAGTTCATGGACCAGAGCGGGTGCGCCGGGTGCGTGTCCGACCAGCAACGCGACGTGGCAATCCTCGGGAAGCTCACGTACGGCGTTGAGCAAGGTGTCGCTGCCAGCGTTGTAAAAGAGGTCAGCGAACTCCACACGATCGGGCTTGGGCTGATCGAGCTTGAGCAGCTCAAGGCTCTGCCGGGCGCGGGCAGCACTCGAGCACAGCACGGTATCGATCGTGATCCCTTGCTCTCGTAGGTAATCACCAACCTGCTGGGCATCACGTTCGCCATCCGGAGTGAGCCGTCGCTCGCTGTCCTTACTGCCCGGTCGTATGTCTTCGGTCTTCGCATGGCGGAGTACGAGAAGGATGTGTTGCTGGTCCATTCCAGCAGCCTAATGTCGTGCTTTTTGCCGACTTTTCGGCGGCTTAGGGCTTGATCGCGACAATGATGTCGCGGTGGATCGAGGAGTCGACGCGGTGTTCGAAGTTCCGATAAGGACCAAAATTCAACGGCTCCAGGCCGGCTGCAGCAATGTGATCAAGCAGTCGGTCTCGCTTCAGGCCGATCGCGTTCCAGGCCAAGCCGAGTGCACCGCCGGTTTTGAGCTGTCCAGCCCAGACAGGGAGGGCTTGGCTGATCAGGCCGGCCGCCGAGCGATCCCGCTTGCCGCTCGCACCACGTACGTCGGTGTGACTACCGTGCACTACGCCGTAGGGTGCGTCGGCTACCACCGCGTCAAACCGCCGCTTGCCGAACAGCGCCGCAGACTGCCGGGTGTCGCCGGACAAGACCGTGAGGGACAGCGGCTGTTGCCGACCGGCCGGGATGACCTCCGCCTCCAGCCGCTTGCCAATGATCTTGCCCTCGCGCCGTACCGGCGTCACGTCGAGCGTGTGCTTGAGCCGTTTGCGGCGCCAATAGGTGGCTAAGTAGGCCGCGTACGCCTCAACGGCCTTCGCTTCTACCTCAACACCGGAGGCGTTGCAGCCCAGCATCATCGCAGTGCTCAGCGTGGTACCCCGACCACACATCGGATCCAAGATCGAGATCGGTCCGGTGGCCGCGCGCCGCATTGATGCGAGGGTGACATTGATCAACAATCGGGTGAATTGCTCATTGGTCTTGCCGGGGTATTTCGGGATGGTGACCAGATCATCGTCGAAGAAATCGGGCGTCGTCAGCTGGATCGGCTCTAGTCGATCGTGCTCACGGCGGAAGGCGGCATAGCAGCCAGAGAGTCGCCCCAGTGCATGGCAAACCCGCTCATCGAGGCTCTCGGTTGCCAATGCGAGATATTTGATTCCAGCCAAGCTGACTGGCTCAATGGCAGGCCGATCATCAGCGCCCAACATGATCTTCAGCTCAGCTGCCACCAGCCGATTGGCCTCGGACGCATAGACCCGATTGGCCGAGGGCGCCAGCAAGATCAAATGGTCAGCCATTCCCGCCTGATCACGGGTCACATAGTGGGTCGTCAGTGGCGATGGCCGCTATAGCCCTGCTCCTTGGCCCGGGCGAAACTCGCCCGAATCTCTTCCTCGGCTTCGTCCGCGCCGACCCATGTCGCGCCCTCCACAGACTTGCCGGGCTCTAGGTCTTTGTAGACAGAGAAGAAGTGCTCGATCTCCAGGAGCACCCACTCTCGTACATCAGAGAGATCACGTACGTGATCGCGCCGATGATCCGACGCCGGCACGCACAGCACCTTGTCGTCGCCACCCGCCTCATCCTTCATTCGGAACATCGCGATTGCCCGGCACTTGATCAAACAGCCTGGAAACGTTGGCTCGCTGATCATCACCAACGCATCAAGAGGGTCGCCGTCCTGACCGAGGGTTTCCTCGATGAAGCCGTAGTCGGCGGGATACTGGGTCGAGGTAAATAGCGTACGGTCCAATCGGATGCGGCCCGTGTCATGATCAACTTCGTACTTGTTCTTCTGACCCTTGGGAATCTCTACCGTGACATCGAAGGTCAAATCACTGAGCGGCTTCTGATCTCGCTCGACATTGGGTGCGGTCACGTGACCTCCTTAGGATGAGGACTGATTTCTGCGAGAGTTCACATCAGTGATTGTCCGGCGGCTTGAGCCTAGCGTGAAGGAGGTGGACCTACCCCTTGGGTCCCAAGCGGATTGCCGTGGTCGTGCTCGCGGTCATTGCCGTGATCGGTGTCGTGATTGCCGTAATCGCGGGAGCGATCGCGGTATTGCCGCGTCAGAATCGGTTCGCCGCTGGGGCTCAGACAAGCTACACCGCGCCGCCTTCCCCCGTCAGCCCAGCCGCCACCCCGGCGGTGGCCAGTCCCACCCCGACGGCGGCAACGCCGACTGTTCCGAAATCAGATCTGCCTAGGCCGGTGCTAGCGGCAGCCTCGCCACGAGTCGTTCCCAACAAAGCCGCCGTTGCCAACAAGATCCGAGCGGTCAAGGTGAAGGGTGTGACCGGCTCCTACTCCGGCTCGGTCGTCGATGTGAGTACCGGGAAGGTGCTCTACGCCCACAACGCAACGCGCGGTTACATCCCGGCCTCGACAATGAAACTGCTCACCTCGACCGCGGCCCTGTCGATCTTGGGACCTGATCGCACCTTCAAGACCTCGGTGGTCAGTCCGAAACGAGGTCAGATCATTCTGGTCGGCGGCGGCGATCCCTACCTTGCCAGAAAGGCCCGTTCGGACTATCCCAAGCCGTCGGTTGTTTCAGCGGGCACGACACGATCAACCGGGTCCGTGAAGGTAACACC
>DATCXA010000620.1:0-2810 GCA_036566085.1 Propionibacteriaceae bacterium | reverse complement strand
GGTGTTCAAAGCGACCACTTGCAGCTCGTCGGCAGTCGCGTTGCCAGTCGCGCTGGCCGCCGACGTGGCATGCACGGCGAGCAGCAGGCCAACTGCGCCGAGCCCGACCCGCGCTGCGCCGCGCCGGTTAGGAATTGCGGTTCTCGGCGAAGACAACCAAGTTGTCACGGTAACGTCCCGTAGTCGGATCGATTGGGCCCCCGCATGTCACCAGTCGGAGCTCCGATTTAAGGGTCGGGTAGTAAACAAGATCGCTAGGAAACTGGGTCTTTTGGTAAGTACCCTGCCGGGTGATTTCAAATCGTGCCGTCGAGCCGTCTGAACGGTCGACGAACACGTCGTCGCCGGGCTGCAAGTCGCCGAGGCGGAAGAAGACCGCAGGCCTGTTATATCTCACGTGCCCGAGGATGACGGCCGGGCCTGGCTGTCCCGGCCGGGGACCCTTTGCCCACCAGCCGGCGGACATCGGGTCGCTTGGCTCCTCGATCCTTCCATCACTCGCCAGCCCAAGTTTTTGCAGGCCGGTGTCCACGCCGATCGCCGGAATGCGCAGCCGAACTGGCAGCGCAACCTCGGTGTGGGTCCGAGATGAGCGGTACGACGACAGATCCGGATGGCCGGGCCCGGTCGGCGTCGCCGTCGCCGAGGCCGCCGGTGGTGCGACCCCGTTACTGGCGTCCGCGGCCGCGCAGCCGCCGACAAGGAACCCCGCAAGTAGGCAGCCCCACGCCGTAGCGCTGGTCAACTGACGTCGTACGCGCACGTTACCGACCCGTGTGGGACGTCGCCATTCCGCCGACGCCGGTTTCCGCTGGGCCCTTCGGACTCTTGGCCATCATGGTTTCCCCAATCGCGGTCGCGGCCTGCGCCGCAACAGCGAACATGTGTTTGTACGCGTCGTATGCCACCTGGTGCGCTGTGCTGTAGTCCTGCTTCGCGTACGCGTTGATCTGTTGGAACAGCAGGTCTTCGTGCATGACGAATGCGTCCGCCAGCGCGGGCGTGGCCAGTCGCCCGTGCGTGGACGTGGACAGGAACGTCGCGAAGTGCGCGTTGAAGCGCTTCAGCCGCTCCTTCGCGGTAGCCTCAAGGGCAGCATCCTCGGTCGCGAGTGCCTGCGTGTACGTCACGAAGTCGTCGATGTGGGCTGACCAGAGCGTCTGAAACGAACGCGCGCTTGCTGCGCCGAACACACTCTCGATCATGCCCGTGAGCTCATGGGTGTTCTGGTCGAGTGCCGCGGCGGCGGCCGGAAAGTCCGCGAAGTTGGAGAACCCGGAGCGCATGGCGTCCACGGCAAGTTCGGCGTGTTCGCCCAGCAGCATGCCCAACTGAGACTGCAGCTCACGCTCCGGGCTGTCAAAGTCGGCCGGCAACGCCGTGCCTTCTCCGGTCACAATGCCGGCGGCTAGCGCCTTCCCCAGCGGGAACATGTGTGCGTAACTCTCCCGCTCCACCGCAAACGCTCGCTTGTAGTCCTCGGCGGCGTAGGCGTCGACCTGTTCCAAGAGCTGATCCACGTGCATCTGCAGCTTAGGGGCCAACACCGAGGCCGGAATGGCCTTCTTGGTGGCCGTCTCGACAAACGCGCTAAGGGCGCGCGTGTATTCATCCAGGTCGCGGCGTGCCTTCGATTTCACCGCCGCGTCGTTGTCAGCCACCCCTCGCGCGTAGTTGAACAAATACGTGACGTGGCGGAACCACAGCTGCTCGAACTGCTTCGCCGCGTCCGCACCGTAGACCGAGCCAATCAACTCCCCCAGGTCGGCGGTGTTCTTACTCAGCGCCGCATCCGCAGACTGGGCGAGATCTTCATCACCGCGTAGCCGCGACCTGGTCAGCCGAACGGCCAGGAACGCGTGCTGACCGAGCAACTGCTCCAGCTGGGCCCGCAACTCGACGGCGGTCAACTTGGCAGCGGCCGGCGGCTGCTCTTGATGTTCGTGAACATGGGCCGCTTCAGCCGACGGCCGACCCACCGATTCACTCCGATCGAGAGCCGACCCCGACGAACAACCCACAAGTCCGGTGACAGCCACACTGGCGGCCACCCCCACCGCAGCCACCGTCGTGACCGCAGAACGTCGGCGAATCAGACGAATTCCCATGAAACTTCTCTCCAGCACAGAGACGAGACACGTTACATGGCTCGGCCGCCGCAGACACGTAAAAGCTCGCAACTCAGCCTGGCTGCTTGCTCGGTCGGCCAAGGGTCCCCACCCGCATGAGCCTCCGCTTCGCGGTTGGCGATGATCGGGAGCGCCGAATTGTCGGGCGAGGTAGTGGAGCTGAGGGGATTTGAACCCCTGACCCCCTCGATGCGAACGAGGTGCGCTACCAGACTGCGCTACAGCCCCAAGACGCCGTCGAGGGTACCATCCGGCACCGCTGCAAACGGAGTCGATCAAGATGCCGATGATCACTGAACTGCTTCTGATCGGTATCGATGGACACTGGCCCAGACGAAGCTGCGGCAGTTGCCTGAACGGTGGCCCGTGACCCAGACAGATGGGCCTCTTCGCTGGGGCTGACTGTCCAGCGTTCGGCATCACGCCCGACTCACGTCGGGCACCGTCCAGCGAGGACAGCGGTAACCCGGGCGATGGCCCCGGGAGCATACCTACCTACTCGTTGACTGCCCGGGGGCGCGGCCGGTCGGCGGTCGATCCGTCCTGGGCGGCGGGCAGGTCATCGCCGGCATCGCCGGCAGGGAAGCGGGTGGGCGACTCGCCTGCCCGGCCAGGCGACCGCTCGGTCGGGCCAGGCGCCGTCCCTCCAGGGCCAGTCGACTGCGCCACCTGGCCAGGCCA
>DATCXA010000610.1:0-2736 GCA_036566085.1 Propionibacteriaceae bacterium | reverse complement strand
GATGTGCCAGCCGGGTGCGCTGTCTGGCGGTTCCTGGCGCGGTGGCCGTCAACGACCGGGGCCGTAAAACCTGCCACATCTCCCGCCTGGCACGCCCGTCGCGTGCCGTAAGAGGGCATGTGCCGTAGGACGACCGATCAGTGGCGCACGCCCCCAAATTGGGTAGGCCAGCAAAGATTTGGGTCCATTTGCGGCGCACGTGCTCGCTGCCTCGAAAATCCCCGCGGTGGGTGGATTGGCCACTCATGACGTCATCGGCGAAGCACGCAACCATGGCATCCAGGTTGCGGGGGCTCATCGCCAACGCCAGCCCCTGGGCGTTCGGCAGGGTCTCGTCCTACCCCGCCCGGTCAGAAGCAAGGCCTGATTGCGGACTTCCACTCGTTTGCCTACCGCGGTCAGCCGATGTTCTCGCGCACGACCGATGCCGGCGAGACCTGGTCCACGTCGGTTGCCATGCGCAATTCAAACTCCTACTTCCAGGGCAACCAAATCGCAGTCGGACCTGATGGCACGCTCTACAACGTCACCGCGAACCTGTTCACCGGCTCCGGCAACCAGAAAGATCAGGGCAGCTACATGGGCGTGATGCGCTCCACTGACGGTGGCTTGCATTGGTCGGCGCCAGTTCAAATCGCCCCCATCCGGACGGCTCAGTTGTTCGTGCCAGACGACCACTTCCCGATCCGGGCGGAGGACTACCTGCCTGACATCGCGATCGACCCTAAGAGTGGTGCCATTTACTCGATCACATCGCGGGCGGTTGCCCGGAGAAGCCGGGTGGGCCGGAGTATGTCAAGGCAATCAAGGCTGCCCGTCCGATGGCACGGCTGGGGAACCGAGCGAGGTGGCGGAGGCGATCTTGTTCCTTGCCTATACAAAGCCTCGTTCATTACCGACGCGATTCTGCTGTCAATGGGGGCTTTCTGCTTAAGGTCTCCCGTAGCCGGGAGATCTAACTCACGTTGGGGCTGGTGCCGCATTTACGTTGAGGGGGAGAAGCTCGCGGGCAACGCGGATCGCAAGCCGACCGGCTATCGGGCGGGCGTCGGAGAGTGGAACCCTGAGTGGCACCTGGTTGCCGGGGTGTTCTAGGCCACGAAGGGTGCGGGATATCGTGCTCGCGCTCGCCTTGTTTTGCGCACCTGCTCAGGTGGATGTCGGCGATCTGATCAAGGGGAGTAACACGCCCGATGGGCCGAGCCCGGGTATCACCCGTTCTCCGGGCCACCGCAGGTTTTGTCCCACCAGACATGACGCTACTGGCAACGACGCGTGCGGCACAGCGCCCAAAGCACACGGTAGACCAGTTGGAGGAGGGCGGGGCGAACGCGGATTTCGGTGGAGTCCCCTTTGCAGTTAACCAGGCGAACGTCGCCGTCGTGAACATCACTTTCACGGCCACTTTCTCGGGGCCTTTGGGCCTACCCATGACCGAATGGTCTAGTCGGTACCGAGTACCCGAATCCAGCCTTTCCGGTACCGAGTACCGAAATGAGTCGATCGACCTACGCGGGCGGTATCACAAAGGAAACAGGCGGCGTGGCTGACTCGACACGAACGAAAAGTCACCCGTCGACTCCGGTCCCTCCGTCCGTCGTGGCGCCGAGATGTGAGCGGGACCGCTGTAGCCCATGGTGAATAAGCCGTCGCGGCCGAGCACGACGACCGACTTGTTCGCTGTGGGGTCCCAAGGGTCGTAACGAATCGGAGTCCCGGCCCTATTCGGCACCTCCTGCGTCAACAAACGGTCGCTCACCTGCACCGCGTACTCCGCAGTGACGACCGACAAGATGATTGTCACCGGAGAGACCTTACGGGAGCGGGTCGATCGCCCTATCCTCGCTCGGCCTCCGGCCCATACCCCGGCGGCTGCTCTACCTGCCAGGCCTCCCTGGTCGCAGGAGGTTGCGGCGGGCCCTCGAGATCGATGCTGCCCTGGTCGAGCCGGAACGGCGGGTAGCGGTCGGTCATCAACGCCACATAAACCAGCAACCGGTAACCCCACCGATCGATTCCAAGTGCCAAATCAAAAAGGCCAGGCGGATAACGCGTCGTGAACAGCAACGCGATAGCCGCGATCAGCACAGCAGCGCCGATCAAGCTGGGAGTCGAATAAGTAACGGCACGACCGTCCTGCATGGTTGTGGCCACCACATAACCGGAGCCGACAAACGCACCGACAAGGATGTACTGCGGGAAGGCGAGCAGCCACTTAACCAGCGGCAGCCAACGATTCAGCTGCTGCGGATACTCCAGGTCCAGCCGCGCCGGGTAGTCGGGGACATCGGCCAGAGTGAACGGCGGATACCGGTCGGTACCCAGCGCCGCATAGCCGTAGAAGGCCACCCGCCACGACCACCGAATCACCCCCACACTGAAGTCGAACAAGCCCTTCGGATACCTGGTCGTGAACAAGATCGCGAAGAAAGCGATCACAGTGACTACCCAGAACGCGATCCACAAGAAGAACAGAATGATGTAGTGCGGGATCAGCAGCAACCACTTCACCAGCCACAGCGCCCGGCTGGGCTGATCGAAAAAGCCGCGCACCGAAAGTGGGTAGACCGAAGACGGGTAAGCGGTGGAGCTCATGGTGCCCTCCTTGGATGCGGCGGACATACCCCCGCCTGGACCACTATCGACGAACGTCTCGACACAGGTCAACGCGACTCACCGGAGCATGGAGACAGTCAGCACAGCCTGTAACTGCCCGACAGTCGGCTCGCCGCGTCC
>DATCXA010000608.1:0-4027 GCA_036566085.1 Propionibacteriaceae bacterium | reverse complement strand
TGATCGAGTCGGCTTTTCTCGACGACGGTTCGGATAATCCTCCTGGAATGCATCTCTCTGGCGCACAGGCCGCCGCCATCGCGAAAGTTTCCGGAGCTCGCGCCGCGGTACTCACCCACATTCCGCCATGGCACAAACCAGAGGATGTCCTGGCGGAGGCGAAACCCCACTTTGACGGGCCTCTTTCGCTGGCGTCGCCCGGAGCCGTGTGGGACATCGGTGGTTAGGGTGGAGTCGTGACTTCTCGAGCCGACGGACGCAGCCATGATCAACTTCGAGAGGTCCGGTTCACCCGCGGATGGCTGACCCAGGCTGAGGGCTCGGTGCTAGTGGAATTCGGTCAAACCCGCGTGTTGGTGGCGGCGAGCGTGACCGAGGGCGTTCCCCGCTGGCGCAAAGGGTCAGGCCTGGGCTGGGTGACCAGCGAATATGCGATGCTGCCGAGGGCAACCAACACCCGCACCGACCGCGAGTCGGTGCGCGGCAGGATCGGCGGTCGTACTCATGAGATCAGCCGCCTCATCGGTCGCAGCATGCGGGCGATCATCGATTACAAGGCGCTCGGGGAGAACACCGTCGTGCTGGACTGCGACGTACTGCAGGCTGATGGCGGCACCCGAACCGCCTCGATCACCGGGGCGTACGTCGCCCTCGCCGACGCCGTCAGCTGGCTGCGCGAGCGCGAGTCGCTGGCTGGGGAACCGCTGCGGGGTTCGGTGGCAGCTGTGTCGGTCGGAGTAGTCGATGGTGTCCCGATGCTGGATCTCTGCTACACCGAGGACTCGACCGCCGACACCGACATGAACGTCGTCATGAGCGGTGATGGGGCCTTCATCGAGGTTCAGGGAACAGCTGAAGGCGCTCCCTTCGATCGCGGGTTGCTCGACGGGCTGCTCGATCTTGGTGCCAAAGGCTGCGCGGAGTTGACCGCGTTACAACAAGCAGCGCTTGCCTCGTAGCTGAGGATGTCACCTTGCCCCCTAGCATCTGCCCCCGGTCGGAAACCTACGTTCACGTAGGTTTCGCGCGCTTTGCATGGGTTGCAACCTGTGCAGACCGTCAGCAAGCTGTGCAGACCCTCGTTGTAAGTGGTCAGCAAGGCCGCCGAACGTCGTGACGAGCCCAACGCCGGTCCGCGGTCGCGTTGTGCTGGCGACCAATAACGCCAAAAAGCTTGCGGAACTACGTCGCCTGGTGGCGGCGGAAGCACCGGATATCCAAGTACTGGGGCTGGTCGACGTCACCCCATATCCCGAGCCAGCCGAAACCGAGCGCACCTTCGCGGGCAACGCGTTGCTCAAGGCTCGGGCCTGTGTAGCAGCCACCGGACTTCCGGCGCTCGCGGATGATTCCGGACTCGCGGTTGACGTGCTCAACCAGATGCCTGGCGTACGGTCGGCGCGTTGGGCGGGGCCGGGCGCCAGCGACGAGGAAAACAACGCCTTGCTGTTACGTCAACTGGAGGACGTTCCGCCAGCGGTGAGGACCGCAAGGTTCGTGTGCGCCATGGCGCTGGTGCTTCCGGACGGTACAGAACATGTACGTGTCGGGGAGATGCGAGGGCGTTTGGCTGTCAGTCCTGCAGGCCACAATGGGTTTGGCTACGATCCGCTGTTCGTGGCCGAGGGGAACACTCTGACTAACGGAGAGCTTGAGCCATCGGCTAAGGATGCAATTAGCCATCGCGGGCGTGCCGTACGGGCCATACTGCCCGCGCTCGTCGCCGAGCTGCGCCGTCTGGAACCTGTCGCTCGATCGGCCGGCTCTGCTGGCCGTCCTTTGGAGGAGGGATGAGCAGTGAAAACCTACCTCGACCTGCTTGATCATGTCCTGACGCACGGTGTCGAAAAGAGTGACCGGACCGGTACCGGCACGCTAAGCACATTCGGTTATCAGATGCGCTTTGATCTTGGTGAAGGCTTTCCGCTGCTGACGACGAAGAAGTTGCACACGCGGTCGATCATCGGTGAGTTGTTGTGGTTCATCCAAGGCTCCACCAACGTCAAATGGCTTCACGAGCAGGGCATCACCATCTGGGATGAGTGGGCTGATCCCGACGGCGAACTCGGACCCATTTACGGCTATCAGTGGCGCTCCTGGCCAACACCGGCTGGCGGGCACATTGATCAACTAGCTGGTGTGATCAATTCCATCAAGACTGTTCCAGATTCTCGCCGGCACATTGTGAGCGCGTGGAATGTCGGTGATCTCGGGGACATGGCACTGCCGCCCTGTCATGCGATGTTTCAGTTTTACGTCGCCCAAGGCCGACTGTCCTGTCAGCTGTACCAGCGTTCGGCGGACATCTTTTTGGGCGTTCCTTTCAACGTCGCCTCCTATGCGTTGCTGACCGAGATGGTGGCTCAGGTTTGCGGCTTGGAGGTCGGTGACTTTGTCCACACTCTCGGTGACGCACACCTCTATCTGAACCATCTCGACCAGGCCAGGCTCCAGCTGAGTCGAGAGCCCCGCCCACTGCCCAGACTCGTCCTGAACTCCAGCATCAGCTCGATCGATGACTTCACCTTCGATGACGTCGCGATCGAGGGATATGACCCACATCCCGGCATTAGAGCGCCGATCGCGGTGTGATCATGCCTGAGATCATCGAGTCCGAGATCGTCAGGCCCGAGATCATCGGCATCGCTGCCGTGGCGGCAAATGGCGTCATCGGCGCCAGCAACGACATTCCGTGGCGCATTCCGGCGGACTGGCAGCGCTTCAAGGCGCTGACCATGGGAAATGTGTTGATCATGGGCCGCAAGACCTACGACTCCATCGGTCGTCCGTTGCCGGGCCGTACGACGTTTGTGATCACGCGGGATCGAATGTGGCGCGGCGACGGCGTACGGGCGGTGCCGTCTGTTGAGGAGGCGATCGATCAGGCCATGCTGCTGGATCCCAAGATCATCTTCGTCGCTGGAGGCGGGGAAATTTATCGAGCGGCCTGGGATCAGCTGACGGGTCTTGAGATCACCGAAGTGGATCAGCATCCTCAGGGTCAGGTGACGTTTCCCGAGATTGATCCGAATGAATGGATCCAGACCAGCCGTGAGGCGCGCGACGGCTACACCTTTGTCAGCTATCGCCGTCGAGCATGAGAAGAGTCCCACTGATTGAACTCTCTGCGTAGCGGCTGCAAAGCGACCACGGCTGACCTTAGAATCGCCACTTTGGTGTCGGACGTGTGAAGCAAGGAGAAAGCCGCATGAGGGAACCGTCCATGGCTGCAAAATTAGGTGCCGAGTTCCTCGGGACATTCCTGTTGGTATTCGGCGGGTGCGGCAGTGTGGTCATCGCCGGTGAATTCCTCAGCAAGAACGACGTTCAGCTGGGGATCGGGCTACTCGGGATAGGGCTGGCATTCGGTCTGGCGGTGCTCGTTGGGGCGTTCGCCTTCGGTCACGTCTCGGGCGGTCACTTCAACCCGGCAGTCAGCATCGGCCTGGCGATCGCCAAGCGATTTGAGTGGAAGGACGTTCTGCCGTACATCATCACCCAAGTCGTTGCGGCTTCTGTCGCCGGCGCTGTGCTGCTGGCGGTCGCCTCCGGCAAGCCCGGATTCAGCGCAGTTGAGAGCGGCTTTGCCTCCAATGGCTACGGAGATCGCTCGCCCGGTGGCTACAGTCTTGTCGCAGCCCTGATCGTCGAGATCATCATGACCGCGATCTTCCTTTACATCATCCTGGGGGCAACCGACGATCGCACGCCCAAGGGCTTTGCACCAATTGCGATCGGCCTGGGCTTGACCGTGATTCACCTTGCCAGCATTCCGGTGGACGGCACCTCAGTGAACCCAGCGCGTTCGCTGGGGGTTGCCTGGTTCGCGGGCGGTGCCGCGCTCGCTCAGGTGTGGCTGTTCATCGTGGCACCAATCATTGGAGCGGCGATTGCCGGCGCGACGTACGCGATCATCACCGGCGCCCGTGCCGAGACCGCTGATGTCGGCGTCGCGCAGAATCCCGAGCTCGAGGAGCGCCAGCGGGTAACGGAGCGGCGGGGATAATGAGAAGGCGGCGCCGCGTCG
>DATCXA010000594.1:0-3104 GCA_036566085.1 Propionibacteriaceae bacterium | reverse complement strand
CTCACCGCTGCGCTCGGGCCGGATGTGCCGCGCGGGTTCAGCGACCTGTACGCCAACGTCATCCTGGGCAGCCTGATTCACGACATCTCGCTGGTACGCTCCCTGATGGGGTCGATCAAGGACATCGACGACGTCACGCTGTGGGCAGAGCAAGACCAGCCGGGGTCGCTTGCGGTGAGCGGCACGATCTCGGAGCAGGCCCGGTTCCACCTGCACTGGCATTATCTGGCCCAGTACCCCCGCTACCGGGAAACCGTGACGATCCACCACACGACCGGCACGCTCGAGCTGGAATTCTCCGTGCCGTACCTTCTTAATGCGCCGACTGAACTGCGGGTCACCTCTGCTCGTGGAACCGGCGAGTCGGTCGACGTTATCCGCAATGTGACTGAGGCGTTCGAGCAGGAGCTTCTCGCCTTCCACCAGATGGTGGCAGCGCAGATCGCGCCGTGCACCGGCGCGATTCAGGGTCGCGCCGACGTGGTTACCGGCCAGCGGATCACGCGGGTGTTGGCAGCAAAGCAGGGCATTGCACTCAGCGGGGAAGCTAGTGCACCCGATGCTAATGTCTGTACATAGTGGCGATGACGCCCACCCATTGAATACTGGAGTCAAAACCATGCATGCAGGCGAAGAAACGCTACCGGCGGACTTGTTCATGGACGTCGACCGTTCGGGCCCGATACCGCTGTATTACCAGGTCGCGACGCGGATCGAAGAGGCCATCCGCAGCGGCCGGGTTCCCGCGGGATCACGCCTGGAGAACGAAGTAGCGTTGAGCGAGAGGCTCGGACTCTCGCGCCCAACGGTGCGTCGCGCCATCCAGGACGTCGTCGACAAGGGCCTGCTGGTGCGCCGCCGCGGAATCGGGACGCAGGTGATCCACGGCGAAGTCGCCAGACAGGTTGAGCTCACCAGCCTCCAGGAGGACCTCGTTCGCCTTGGCCGGCGCCCGTCCACCGCCCTGCTGCTGAAGGAGGTCGTGCCGGCTGACGCGGCCATGGCGAAGCACCTCAGCGTGGCAGTCGGGGCATCCCTCTTGCACATTAGGCGGCTGCGCAGTACGGATGACACGCCTTTGGCGATTCTGGAGAACTACCTCCCTTCAGATTTCGCGGACTTGAGTTCTGAAGACCTTACGCAATACGGCTTGTATCAGGTACTCCGCGCGCGGGGCACGACCATGCGGGTGGCCAACGAGCGCATTGGTGCTCGAAAGGCGACCAAAGAAGAAGCCGCACTCCTGGACCTCGACAAGGGGGGTGCGGTGCTCACCATGAACAGGACCGCGTACGACAACTCCGGCAGGGCCGTCGAATACGGTCAACACTGCTACCGCCCGGACCTTTATTCATTCCAGGTCACACTGGTCGATCGCTAATTATTGACACTAAGTGAAAGAGGGCGCTAACCGTGATGGACGCGGGTCAGCCGGGGCAGCAAGGCATGTCGGCCGTGGTCAAGAGAAGTTCCGGCATGTCCGGAGTTTCTCTGGAAACCGTTGCCGTGCCGCACGTTCGCGCCGGGTTCGCACTGGTCCGTGTCATCGCGACGGGAGTTTGCGGTACTGACATCCATATCGCCCACGACGAGTACGCAAGCGAGTCACCCGTCGTGATGGGACACGAGATCCTCGGCACAGTCGATTCGGTCGGAGATCCTTCGGACAACGATTGGCTTGGGGCGCGCGTTGTGTGTGAGACGTACTTTTCCGCCTGTGAGAGTTGTGAGTGGTGCCGGGCAGGTCGACGCAACCTGTGCCCATCGCGTCGATCGCTCGGTTCCTTCGAGAACGGCGGATTCGCACGATTCGTTCTCGTCCCGATTATCAATCTCCATCGTCTGCCGGATTCTGTCTCCGGGATTGAGGCGGTGCTTTCCGAGCCGCTTGCGTGCGTCGTCCAATGCCTCTTGCATCCCGCTGTCGTCGGAGTCGGCGACGCAGTACTCGTGACTGGTCCCGGGACAATGGGCCAGCTTGCTGCTCAAGTGGCGTTGGCCGGGGGCGGTGACGTCACGCTCGCGGGCCTTCCCAAAGACGCGCTGCGCCTGAATGCTGCCGCGGAACTCGGTATCACAACAACGACGGCACCCACCGATCCTGATTCGTTCGACGTCGTGATCGAGTGCTCCGGTAGCGCCGCGGGCGCGCGGATGGCTCTGGCGAGCGTGAAGCGGGGCGGCCGCTACGTGCAGGTCGGCATCTTCGGCAAGGAGGTCTCGCTTCCGATCGACCTCATCCTCTATAAGGAGCTTTCCGTGTCTAGCGGGTTCGCATCGACAGCAACCTCCTGGCAGGATGCAATTAGATTGCTCGACAAGGGGAAAGTGCGGCTTGGCTCATTGGTGACCAGGCAGGTCCCGCTCGATCGCTGGCAAACAGCGTTCGAGACCGTGATGGCCGGCGATGGCATCAAGACCGTCATCGTCCCCGGCTGATAGACATCCACGCCGAAGCTCAATATGATCTGGGCTGTGGCCCTAGATAACGATGTCTCACGATTGGGTCGACTGCACGGGCGGCGTGTGGTCATTACGGGTTCTGGCGGAATCTCGCTCGCCGTTGCAGAACTTGCGGTGCGGGCGGGCGCCTCTGTACACATGATTGCCCGAGACGAACAGACGATGCGCTCAGACTCGGCAGAGCATCCAGAATACGGATGGAGCTTCGCCGACCTGCAGGTCGATGAAGAAACGGCTCGTGCGTTCTCCGAGGCTGATGGGCAACTCGGTGGGATCGACGGTCTCGTGGCCGTCGCGGGTGGGAGCGCTCGGGCACTCGGCGACGGGGCCATCGACCGACTCACCGGCGACGCGCTACGACGTACCCTCGACCTCAATCTCACGACAACCGTGAACTCACTGCGGGAGTTCCTGTCTCGAGCGCACCCAGCCGAAGATCGGCACTGCGCGGCGGTGCTCATCGGCAGCGTGCTCGCCTCCTCACCGGCCAGCCCCCTGTTTGTCACCCACGGATATGCGGCCGCAAAGGCTGGAATCGAAGGATTGGCCCGCGCCGCTGCCGCTCACAATGCCAGCCGAGGAGTGACCGTCAATGTCGTGGCGGCTGGCCTGACTCGCACGGCGATGTCAAAGCGCGCCCA
>DATCXA010000582.1:0-8270 GCA_036566085.1 Propionibacteriaceae bacterium | reverse complement strand
GGCCGCCAGCACAAGGTCGCCGTCGGCGATGTCCTCGAGGTTGATCGCCTGGAGGATGCGGTCGGTTCCAGCGTCAGCCTGACGCCGCTGCTGCTTGTCGATGGCGATGCCGTCACCTCAGATGCAACCGCCCTCGGCTCGGCATTGGTGACCGCTGAGGTGCTTGGTGAGAGCAAGGGTCCGAAGATCCGCATTCTGAAGTTCAAGAACAAGACCGGCTACCGCAAGCGCCAAGGACACCGCCAGAAGTACACCAAGATCAAGGTCACCGATATCAAGAGCTGAGGCGACGATATGGCACACAAAAAGGGCGCGTCCTCGACGCGTAACGGTCGGGATTCCAATGCTCAGCGGCTTGGGGTCAAGCGGTTTGGCGGTCAGCTGGTGAATGCTGGCGAAATCATTGTCAGGCAACGCGGCACCCACTTTCACCCTGGCGATGGTGTGGGCCGCGGTGGCGATGACACCTTGTTTGCGTTGGTCGCTGGGCATGTTGAGTTTGGGACCCGGCGGGGCCGCCGGGTGGTCAACGTGACGCCTGCCGCCTCTGATTCCCCGTCCAGTTTTTCCGAGCCAGCCGAGGCCACCTCGGCGAAATAAGCAAGAATAACTAACGCCGGAAAGGGTGGCCCAAGCGTTTGGGCCGCCCTTTGCACGTTTCCGACCACCGAGAGGGGGCATCGCTGATGGCAATCCCCACATTCGTGGACCAGGTCACCCTCCATGTGTACGGGGGGCACGGCGGCAACGGTTGCGCCTCCATTCATCGCGAGAAATTCAAGCCCCTCGGTGGTCCGGACGGCGGCAATGGTGGCGACGGTGGTTCGGTGATCCTTCGTGTTGATCACGGCCTGACGACTCTGGTTGCGTATCACCGCCAGGCTCATTGGCGGGCAAGCAACGGCCAGCCGGGTCGAGGTGATCATCAAAACGGGTCACGTGCGCAAGACGTCATCCTGCCTGTGCCCAATGGCACTGTGGTGATCGATGCCGACACCGGTGAACAAATCGCAGATTTGACTGGCGCAGGGGCCGAAATCGTTGTCGCACAGGGTGGTCGAGGAGGGCTTGGAAACGCCGCGTTAGCCTCACCGGCGCGGAAGGCCCCCGGTTTTGCCTTGCTCGGCGAGGAGGGCGAAAGCCGCATCATCACCTTGGTGTTGAAGGTTGTCGCCGATATCGGACTGGTGGGTTTTCCGAGTGCCGGCAAATCCTCGCTGATAGCTGCCATTTCGCGAGCTCGCCCCAAGATCGCCGACTATCCCTTTACGACCTTGGTGCCGAATCTCGGTGTCGTGGTCGCCGGTGATGTCAGCTTCACGGCTGCTGACGTGCCTGGGTTGATCGCAGGCGCCAGCGAGGGCCGTGGACTCGGGTTCGACTTCCTCCGCCATATCGAACGTTGCACTGCCATCGTGCATGTGATCGACTGCGCCACCTATGAGCCGGGCCGCGACCCGATTACCGATCTTGATGTCATCGAGGCGGAACTGGAGGCGCACGGCGGGCTGGAAGATCGGCAGCGACTGGTCGCGCTGAACAAGATCGACATTCCGGACGCGCAGGGGGTCGCTGAGCTTGCTATGGGGGAGCTGCGGGATCGGGGACTGCAGGTTTTCCCGATCTCGACCAGGAGCGGCCAAGGGCTGCACGAGTTGATCTATGCCATGGCTCGGCTGATCACGGCTCGGCGGGCCACCGAACCTCCGCCGCCACCGGCACCTATCATCATCCGGCCGAAACCGATCGGTGATCAGGCGGAGTTCAGCGTCCGGCGTGAAGGGGAGCTGTGGCGAGTACGCGGCGACAAGCCAGAACGCTGGGTACGTCAGACCGACTTCTCCAACGCAGAGGCTGTTGGCTACCTCGCGGACCGACTACATCGAATTGGGATTGAAGACCGGCTGCTGGAGCTTGGAGCGCAACCCGGGGATGGCGTTGCTATCGGAGGCGCCAATGCGGTGATCTTCGACTTCGCCCCGCAGATCGAAATCGGAGCTGAGATCCTCAACCCTCGAGGCGAGGACGAGCGTTTGGCCAAAGAACGGCCGGCCGCCCAGCGGCGGCGGGAGAAGGATCGGGTCTACCACGAGTCCAAGGAGCAGAACCAAGCGGCGGATGGAGGCCCTTCGACGGGCACAGATCACACTGAATCGAGCTCAGGGCACATTGAGTCAGGTTCGGGTTACGACGATGCGTGAAGAACTCACCAATGCCCGGCGGGTAGTGATCAAGGTTGGTTCATCCTCACTGACCACCGCTGAAGGCGGCATTGACCCACGACGGATTGAGCAACTGGTCGGCGTACTGGCACGCGCGCGGCTGGCTGGACGTGAGATCGTCCTGGTCTCATCGGGAGCCATCGCTTCTGGCCTCGCCCCGCTTGGGCTCAAGGCGAGGCCGCGCGATCTGGCGACTCAGCAGGCAGCTGCCTCGGTCGGTCAGGGACTGCTGATGGGGCACTACACGCGGCTGTTCAACGGGCACGGCCTGGGCGTCGGCCAGGTGCTGCTCACAGCTGACGACGTGACGCGCCATTCCCACTATCGCAACGCGTACCGCACGTTCGGGCGGCTGCTTGATCTCGGTGTCGTGCCGATCGTCAATGAGAACGACACCGTTGCCACGCATGAGATCAGGTTTGGTGACAATGATCGGCTGGCTGCGTTGGTGGCACATCTGGTGCATGCCAATGCCCTTGTGCTGCTCAGTGATGTTGCGGCGCTCTACACGACAAACCCTGTCAAGCCGGAGGCGCGCAAGATCAGCGACGTGTGGAGCGACGCTGATCTCACGGGAATCGACATCGAGTCCCGCGGCACAGCGGTAGGGAGCGGCGGAATGATCACCAAGATCGACGCGGCTCGAATTGCCACCTCGGCTGGGATTCCGGCCGTACTGACTACTGCGGAGCAGGCCGACGAAGCGCTAGCAGGTGAGGAAGTCGGCACCCTGTTCCATCCGACCGGCCGGCGGCGACCGACGCGGTTGCTGTGGCTCCGTCACGCCAGCGACGCGCGCGGCACTCTGGTACTTGACGCCGGAGCCGTACGGGCGCTGACGCAGCGCAACGCCTCGCTGCTGCCCGCTGGCATTACCGCCGTACGCGGTCAGTTTTCCTCCGGCGAGCCGGTGGAATTGGAGGGCCCGGACGGGATGGTTGTGGCACGTGGGCTGGTGAACTACGACTCGGACGAATTGCCTGCTCTGCTAGGCCGCAGCACTCGCGAGCTAGCTGCCGAGCTCGGTCCTGGCTATGACCGTACGGTGGTGCATCGCGACGCTCTCGTTGTCATTGAGCACGTGGAGGCAGGAGCCTAAGCCGCACCTGGCTCAAATTTCCGACCAATGCGGAGTTTCGACACCAGATGTGGTGACTCGGGGGTCGAATTTCCGACCAGTGCGGAGTTTTCGAGCTCGGACGCGGGAGGTGAGGGGTCGAATCTCCGACCGGTGCGGACTTGTCAGTGCCGTGAGGCACGATGGACTGCATCATGACGATGCTCTTCTTTGATCAATTCGACAGCCAGGTGGGTGTGATTGGCATACTGGCCGGGCCCGCCGGCGTACGCGAGGTGGGCTGGCGGTTGCGACCGCGAGGCGCATCAATCGAACCGGACGAAGTAGTGCAGATGGCTCTCGGACAGCTGCGAGAGTACTTCGCCGGTCAGCGCCGTGAGTTCACATTGCCCCTGGATCTGCCGCCGATGGAACCGGTAGCTGAGGCGGTCCTCCAGGCGCTAAGGACCGTCGGTTACGGGAAGACGATCACCTATGCCGAACTCGCCGAGCTCAGCGGCACCGCAGTACCAGCGCGGGCGATCGGGGAGATCATGGCTGCCAACCCAGTGCCGATCATCATCCCGTGCCACCGCGTGGTCGCCAGCGACGGGCTCGGTGGATACTCCGGCGGCGACCCCGGCCGCCATCTGGAGACCAAGCGTTGGCTGCTTGAGAACGAAGGCGCCCTGCCACCGGCACTGGTCTGAGGTTCGTCGCGACGGATAATTCTTCACATGGCGACTTCTGCGACCAGGACTAGCTGCTGTGTCGTGGGCGGCGGCCCCGCGGGATTGGTGCTCGGGCTGATATTGGCTCGAGCAGGTGTACGAACCACCGTCCTCGAAAAGCATGCGGACTTTCTCCGTGACTTTCGCGGCGACACCGTACATGCCTCGACGTTGACGCTGCTCGATGAACTAGGGCTGGGGGAGCAGTTCGCCGCACTCCCTCCTCGCTGGGTCGAGAAGCTCAGTGTCCAGCTCGACTCCGGGACCTACGGCGTTGCGGACCTGAGCCGGCTGCCGATCCGTCACCAGCACATCGCCTTTGCGCCGCAGTGGGATTTCCTCGACGTGGTTGCTGATGCCAGCCGCCAGGAGCCGAGCTACGAGCTGATCATGAGCGCTGAGGTCACCGACCTGCTGTGGAACGGCCAAAGGATCAGCGGCGTGCACTACAGCAGCGGTGGCCACGACTACCAGCTCGAGGCTGATCTTGTTGTCGGGTGCGACGGGCGCTCGTCTGTGGTAGCTGATCGTGCTGGTTTGAAGCGGCGAACATTTGGTGTGCCTATGGACGTGCTGTGGTTCCGGCTGCCGCGCCTTGACACCGATCCGAGCGGCATCGTCGGCCGCATTTCGCGGTCCAACTTGATGATCTTGATCGACCGCGGCGAGTACTTCCAGATCGGCGTAGTGATCAGGAAAGGCTCGCTGGCGACGCTTCGTGATCAAGGCATCGAGGCTTTTCGGCAGCGGCTGCGTGACACCGTTCCGTGGCTGGGAGATCGCGTTGAGAGCCTCGAATCCTTCGACGACATCAGACTGCTCAATGTGGTACTCAGTCGGCTGCGGCGTTGGTATCGCGACGGACTGCTGTGCATCGGCGACGCTGCTCACGCGATGTCACCGGTTGGCGGTGTGGGAATCAACCTAGCCGTGCAGGACGCGGTCGCCGCCGGTCGGATTCTTGCCGAGCCGTTGCGTGGAGGACGGGTGAGCATGGCAACGCTTCGCAAGGTCCAGCTTCGGCGCTGGCTGCCGACTGCCCTTACTCAGGCGGGTCAGCGGGTAGCGCACCGAGTGGTCATAGCGTCCAACATCGCCGAGGATGAGGCAGGACTGACAACGGCCCCTGCCCCGCTCAGATTGATGCAACGCTTTCCTGTGCTGCAAGCGATTCCCGGCTACCTCGTGGGTATCGGCCTGTTGCCGGAGCACGCTCCGGATTTCGCGCGCCGTTCGCAGCTGGCAACCTCGGCGCGTGTCTCATCGCCGGGCGTCGTCAGATCGACGCGACAAGGCCCCTGACATGCGTCGTGATCGTCTCCCGCCAGATACGATCACACTCTTCCGGTGTTCCGAGTACGCCACGCAGCTCCAACGACGTGAGGCCGTGGACGATCGCCCAGAGACCCTGAAACAGGTCATGATCATCGTTGGGCCGAAGTTGGCCGGCCAGGATCGCGCGCCGGATGGTGTCTTGCACGCGACCGATGGTGCGTTGCACCTGCTGTGGATATTCTGCCGCCGTACGGCCATCGGTCATCGTCGGCGTATAGATCATTTCGTACAGGTCGGCCTGCTCCAGCGCGGCTGATCGATACGCGAGGGCGAGAGGTAGCAGTTCGCTGATCGGGTCGTCAGTGACGGGGACTGCCTCGTGGTGGCGGACCATGGCCTCGGCGCTGCGCGCACAGAGAACCGCAATGAGCTCAGGAAGCCCGCTGAACAGGCTGTAGATCGCGCGAGTGGTAACCCCAGCCTCGTCCGCAAGTCCGCGAACAGTAAGCGCCTCAGTTCCGCCCCGCCGGATGATCTGGCTGGCAACGCGGAGCAGGCGTTCCCGTGTCTCGTCATTGTGCTGCCGCGGCCGCCCCATGCTAGATACCATATCGCAACGATGTTACGTTACATTGATACGAAACGTTGAGCGAGTGGAGCACATGATGACCTTCGATGTGATCGTTGTTGGTGCACGCGTAGCTGGCGGTGCCGCTGGACTGCTGCTGGCTCGTGCCGGATTGCGGGTCCTCGTCGTCGACCGCGCCCACTTCCCGAGCGACACGCTGTCCACACATCAAATCCAGCTGCCAGGCGTGGCGCGACTTGCTCGATTGGGGCTGCTCGAGTCCTTGCTTGACGCGGGCACGCCGCCGACCCCTCAGGTCCGCTTTCAAGCGGGAAACGCCGTCATCGAAGGCGAATTTCCCAGTGCTGAAGGCGTGAACATGATGATCAGCCCCCGTCGCACGATCCTGGATGCCATGCTCGTCGATGCAGCCCGCGCCGCAGGGGCGGAGATACGAGAAGGCTGCTCATTGGGCGAGCTCACCCATGACGGCGATCGCGTGACAGGCATCCGGCTGCAGGACAGGCGCACCCGTCACACCGTGACGGAATCGGCCGCTCTCGTCGTTGGAGCTGATGGCAAGCACTCGGCGGTCGCCCGACTAGTCGCCGCGACGGAGCGTCGCAACAGTGCCGCAGCAACCTTCGCCTGTTATGCCTATTGGGACGGCTTGCCGGTCAAGGGCGGCGAAATCTACTCGGGCAAGGGATTTGCAGTCGGCGCATGGCCGACGAACGAAGGGCTCACTCTGACCTACGTCGCCGGACCGATCTCCGAATTTGATCATGTTCGGCGAAATCCGACGGCTCATGTCATCGCCACTCTCGACAAGGTTGGCAGCCTCGGTGAACGCGCCCGGGCGGCTGTTCAGGTGGGCCCAACGAGAGGGACCAGCGACCTCCCCAACGTGGTACGCGCCGCCCACGGACGGGGATGGGCGCTCGCCGGCGACGCTGGCCTCGTCATGGATCCCATCACCGGTTATGGCATCGGCCATGCCCTTCGTGACGCCGAGCTGCTGTCAGGGGCGATCATTGGCGGCCTCGGTGGCGCAACAAAACTGAGCCGCGCTCTGAGCGGCTACGAGAAGCAGCGCAATCGCGAGACTTATCCGGCTCTGGATTGGACATTGGGGCTGACACGTTTACGCGGCATCAACGAAATGGAGGAGCGGCTGTTCACCGCCATTGGCACAGACAAGCGAGAAGCATCCGCATTCCTCGGCATGATCACCGGCGTGGTTCCGATGGGATCGTTCTTCAGCCCACCGCATTTGATCCGACTCATCGGAGTCAAGAATTTTCTGCGGCTCGCGCGTGCTCGCTCGCGGTGAATGTCGGGATGCCGACGGGTTAGATTTGTGCGGTGACCGTGCAAGAACAGGCTGAAAAGGCCAGGACCGCCGCCCTCACGCTGAGCAGTGCCACACGGGCCACCAAGGATGCGGCCCTGATTGCAATGGCCGATTCACTGGCCAAAGCCGAGACTGCGATCTTGGAAGCCAATCAGCGCGATGTCGGCAGCGCAGAGGCCAATGGCACCAGCGCGGCCTTGATCGATCGACTTCGGCTTACCCCTGATCGCATTGCCGGCATGGTGGAGGGCTTACGCGAGCTGGCCGCGCTGCCCGATCCGGTAGGCGACGTGGTACGCGGCTGGACGAATGCGAACGGTGTGCAGGTCCGCCAGATCCGGGTGCCCTTCGGCGTAGTCGGCATCATCTATGAAGCACGGCCCAATGTCACAGCCGATGCCGGCGGCATCTGCCTGAAATCCGGCAATGCTGTCCTGCTCCGAGGCTCGTCCTCAGCTGCGGAGTCGAATGCAGCAATCGTCGAGGCACTACAGGCCGGCCTGGTCGACGCTGGCCTACCAGCGGATGCCATTCAGCTGGTGCCGGGTCCTCGCGAGGTCACCAACGAACTCATGGCGGCACGTGGACTGGTTGATGTGCTGATTCCTCGAGGCGGCGCCGGCTTGATCGACACCGTGGTGCGCAATAGTCAGGTACCAGTCATCGAGACCGGAGTCGGCAACTGTCACGTCTTCGTCGACGCCGCAGCCGATGAGCAGATGGCGCTGGACATCGTGATCAACGCCAAGACCCAGCGGCCCTCGGTCTGCAATGCAGCAGAGACGCTTTTGGTGCATGCCGACATTGCCGACTCTTTCGTGCCGAGAGTCCTCGAGGCGCTCAGTACGAATGGCGTCACGGTGCACGGCGATCGGCGCGTGGCGGCGTACGGCGACGTGGTACCGGCAGAAGACCGCGACTTCGCCGTGGAGTACCTGTCGCTGGACATCGCTATGGCGATCGTCGATTCTTTGGATGCGGCGCTACAACACATTCGCCGCTATAGCACTGGGCATTCGGAGACGATCGTTACCGATTCGCAGGCCTCGGCGGCGCGATTTGC
>DATCXA010000575.1:0-3867 GCA_036566085.1 Propionibacteriaceae bacterium | reverse complement strand
TGCCCCACCCAGTCCCGGCCCGGGCGGTGGCGTTGCCGCTCTACCTCCCATCCGGCCGCCTCAAAGCGTGTCTGACACAGGTCGGCGACCCGGTTCACCCCCTCGGCGGTGAAGGAGCCGGAGTCGATGTTGACCAGTTCCTCGATCCGGTCCAGCACATTGCCGAAGCGCTCCCGCATCGGCGCCAGCAGGATCGATGGGTTGTTTCGAGGGTCGCTCACAGGCCCGGACCGGAGAACTCAGCTGACAGTTTGTCCATCAGCGCATCAAGATCAGCATCTACTCGTTGCCGTGACTGATCTTCATCGTGCCACTCAATGATCTCCGGCGCCGCCTGCTCGAAAGTGATCGTTGCGACGTAATCCGGTACGACACTACGCAGCTTCGAATTGTCGAAGATCATCGAGTGCGCGCTATCTCCGAGCAACGCAGCACCCCAGTCTGGATCTGCGGCCGCAATCGTGTCGGATGGCACATGAACGATCTTCGCGTCGACCCCGGCGGCGGCAGCCAAGATCATCGTGATCTGGTTCCAGGTGAGTACGTCGTCGGAGGTGATGTGGAAGGCCTCGCCGATGGTCCGGGTGTTGCCCAGCAAGGGAATGAAACCCTTGGCGAAGTCGTCGCTATGCGTCACTGTCCACAGCGACGTGCCGTCGCCTTGCACGATGACTTCCTTTCCCTGTCGCATGCGCTGCACCAAAGTCCAGCCGGCGTAGCACGGCACCAAGGTGCGGTCGTAGGTGTGCGACGGCCGAATGATCGTCGCCGGAAAGCCGTCCTCTCGATAGGCGCGTACCAGCCGATCCTCACAAGCGATCTTGTTCCGCGAGTATTGCCAGTACGGATTGCGCAGCGGCGTCGACTCGGTGATCGGCACTCGGGATGGCGGAGTTTGGTACGCCGAGGCCGAGCTGATGAAGATATACTGGCCAATCCGTCCTCGGAATCGCTCAAGATCAACTTCGACGTGATCAGGTGTGAATGCCACCCAATTCACCACTACGTCGAACTCTCGATCACCCAGTGCTTCTCCCACCGAGGCTATCTCACGGATATCTCCATGCAAGATCGTCACTTCGGAAGGTAGTGGCCGAAGTTGGGTGGCGCCGCGGTTCAACGCGTACAGCTCAATTCCGCGCTCTACTGCCAACCTGCTGCAGGCAGAGCTGATGATTCCGCTGCCGCCGATGAAGAGGACCCGGAGCGCACTCATGACCAGAACCTAACCGACCGGCGCCTAGCTGCGTCGGGCCGAGGGGTGCAGCAGCGGGACCACTGGTGACCAGCCGCTCGCGAGGATGTACAGCAGGCTCGGCGGGGTGAGCACCTCGACGTCGTGGTTCCTTGGGCGCGCGACACGGTCGGAATAGCCGCCCGGAGTCCACCGCCCTAGCTCGTCGCCGCATACCAGCCACGGTTCGCCTTGCTCGATGATCATTGCGCCGTCTGGCAGGTCTCCCGCGAGGATCAGGTGTCTGCGCTGGTGTCGCCCATCGGGCTGTAACCGCTCGGCGTGCAGCCGCCGGTCGATGACATCGGCGCGGGTCTCGCCGGGATGCCGGGCGGACCAGAGTTGCACAAATTGCTCGAAGTCGACTCGGCGGCATTCGGCACAGGGCCGGTGTCCGGCGGCCAGGGTCGTGGCCTCATCGAGGAAGAAAAGCTCGGTGTAGCGGCCCGGCTGCAGCAGCGGACTTCGATGCCGGCCTCGGAAGCTGAGCCGGCATGCGATCCAGCGCCGTCCGTTGTGATGGCGCCGAATGTTGCCGTACGAGTCGTGCAAGCAGCCGCGATTGCCATACACCAGGCCACGCTCAGGCACCGCGATCAGGTCACCGAATGGAGTGACCCGGTTCTGCAGCGGCATGGGCGTGCTGACCTCCGATCCGGAGATTTGATAGGTATGCGATGGTCGGGTGGCCGTAGTCGGGTTTAGCGACGTATGAGAAGCCCGCTCAGCGCCGGAACCAACGCGAGGTGCGTGATGATCCGACTCCGCGTGCGTTGGAGAGGTCGTCGATCATGGCCACCTCTTCGGGCGTTAACTCGATCCGAACTCCGGCGGCGTTGGCGACAATCCGTTCGCGGCGTACGGACTTGGGAATCACCACGAGACCGTGGGCGACGTGCCAGGCGACAATCACCTGCGCAGCAGTGGCGTCGTGCCGAGTGGCGATCGAGACCAGCGTCGGGTCCTTCAGATTGCTCACCTTGAAGGGGCTGTACCCCTCTAGCACGACTCCTCGCTGCTGCAGGCCTGAGACCATCGCGGGGTCGTAGAGCGAGGGACCCCAGCGGATTTGATTCACTTGCGGCGCCACTGCGGTGACCTGGATCAGCTCATCGATCTGGCGAAGGGAGTAGTTGCTGACACCGATGGCCTTTGTTAGGCCCTCCTGCTGTGCCCGGATGAACTGTTGCCACACTCGTGGCGCCGCCTGGCCGTTCGGCGGCCAGTGCACAAGCCACAAATCGACGTAGTCGAGCCCGAGTTTGGCCAGACTCTCACCCAGCGTCCGTCGCTCCCGCCCGGCATGAGCAGGCGGCAGCTTGGTCGTCACAAACACCGATTCCCGAGGCAACGCAACCGAAGCCAAAGCCTTACCGATACCAGACTCGTTCTGGTACATAGTCGCGGTGTCGATGTGCCGGTATCCCGCTTGCAGCGCATAGGCGGTGGCCTGGGATGCGTCGCGATTGCTGATCTGCCAGGTGCCAAATCCGAGGAGAGGCATGCGGCCGCTCGTCAAGGCTGCTGCCGGCTCTCCGTAGTCGTTCGTCGTCATGGTCGCACGTTAGCCGAACGGCTAGAAATCAAACATTGCGGTTCGTAGTCCGAGCCGTTTTGGATTGGTGCCGTATTCACTGCTTCGTCTATTTTGCTGCGCCGGAAGTCGTTTTTCAAAAATACCCATCCAAGTATTCCGTCATGCCGAATATCGGGCGTGGATATTGCAGGAAATCGACCCGTACGTCGCAAGCTTGTCGTTGCTGCAGCTTCGCTGCTCATCACGGCAGGCGCTCTAGCCGGCTGCAGTGCAAACGCCGAGTCGTCGATGACTGCTCCGACCGCTACCACGTCCGCGCCCGCAGGGCCAGTGATCAACCTGAGTTCGCTGATGTTCAATCCCTCCACCACCACGGTGAAAGTTGGCATGACCGTCACCTGGCGCAACCACGAGCCGATCACCCACACGGTGACGTCCGGCCGCTTCGAAGGAGTCGACAAGAGCACTGGCTTGCGGTCCTCGCAGAACCCGGACGGCACCTTTAACGCCACGCTTGCAGGAAAAGGCAAAACCTTCAGTTTCACCTTTACTCAGCCTGGCACCTATACGTACTACTGCGACATTCATCAAGGCATGAACGCCACGATCACGGTAGTCGCAGATACCGCTTCTCCTTAGAGCGAAATAGAACAGCCATTTCGTCACTCGGTCCAGCTCAGCGCAATGTGCGCGCATCAAGAAAGGTTCATCATGAATAAGCGATTGACTCGCTTCTCCATTTCCGCCGCGGCGGTACTTGTCCTCGCGGCCGGCTGCAGTAGCGGTACTGGCTCCCCGGCCGGCATGCCGGCCCCCGAGGCGTCGCCGTCCTCCGTCCCGTCTGTGTCGATGACTCACTCACCGAGTCACTCACCGACCACCTCCTCCACGGCGCCAGACGGAATGGAGGCAGCTGTGCTGCGTGCCACCCTGACCAGCCTGTTGTCCGATCACGTCTGGCTGGCTGGCAATGCGCTGGATACCGCAGTCCAGAAGAAGGGTGACCTGAAGGATCCGCAGGTTGTGGGTGCTGTCAAGGCTCTGGATGCCAATTCGGTGGCACTGGCCGAGGCGATCGGCTCGGTCTACCCCGACG
>DATCXA010000574.1:0-7922 GCA_036566085.1 Propionibacteriaceae bacterium | reverse complement strand
GCCAGGCCGATCGAGTGCCCCGGCGTCGGGTACGGGTCCTGGCCGACGATGAGCACGCGCACCTCCTCAAGCGGGTAGCTGAACGCGCGCAGCACATTCTCCGCGGCGGGCAGGTACTCGCGGCCGGCCGCAGACTCCTGCCGCAGGAAGTCGCCGAGGCCGGCGATCTGCGCGGCGGCCGGTGCGAGCGCATGAGCCCACCCGGGGTCGACGAGTTCCTTGAGCACGCGTGGGACCATCAGGCAGGCTATGTGGTTGAAAGTGGCTCAGGTCGGCACCGGAAAGCTGCCGCGGTCATGGTCGCAATACGGACGGCCTGAGATACCGATGCGCTTTGACCGGATCGGCCATAACGTCGGCAACCGTCCATGCCATCGAGATGGCGGCGTCGAACATGATGCGGTATGCCTCCGGCGTGTTCGCAGCCGTAGCGAAATCATGTGAATGTGGCGGGGCAACGGCCCCCGGGATGCTCACCCATGGCTGGATGCTGGGCACCACCCGCGAAACATTGCCCATGTCTGTGGAGCCGCCTCCCGGCCCCGTATTGGGCTGGATGTCGTGACCGAAGAACGCCATGTTCCCGCTCCAGCAGCGGCTGAGGAGCTCATCCTGCACCAGTGGCTCATAGAGTGGCTCGGTCTGCTCGATGTCCAGTGTCGTCCCTGTCGCCAGCGCTCCCGCTTCGAAACAGTGTCGGACCCGCACGAGAAGTGCCTCGTATTCGGAGAGCGTGAAGGCTCGGCACTCGAACTCGACGACGGCCAGCTCGGGAATGATATTCGTGACATGGCCGGCTTCGGCAACGAACATCGCCACACGATGGTCGCCCGGAATCTGCTGGCGAAGCAGTCCGACCGCCACTTGCGTTATCACAGCGGCGTCGGCCGCGTTGAGCCCCAGGTGCGGAGCGCTCGCGGCGTGAGATGCCTTGCCCCGGAACGTCGCACGATAGCGACCGACCGCCTGGCTGGTGGTGCCTTCTGGGTTGCAACTGAGCCCGTCCTGCATTGGGTGCATCATCATCGCGAAGTCGACATCGTCGAAGACGCCGCTTGACAGCATGACCGTCTTTCCAGCGCCGTGTTCCTCCGCAGGGGTGCCCACGACTTTGAGCCTGACACCCAGGTCTTCCACCACCGGTCGCAGCCCCAATGCGGCCGCTATGCTCGCCCCGGCAATGATGTTGTGACCGCACGCGTGCCCGATGCCCGGCAGGGCATCGTATTCGACACAGAGACCGACCGTGAGAGGCCCGCTCCCCGCAGTGGCCGTAAACGCAGTCGACAGGCCAGCGACACCGCGAGTCACGTCGAATCCAGAACTCTCGAGCAGATCCTCGATCGCTGCCGCAGCCCGATGTTCCTCAGAGGACAACTCCGGATCGTCGTGAATTGTCATGCTCAGGTCCAGCACCCGATCCGCAGTCATGCTGACCGCGCGGGCAATCTGCGACTTCAACCCGCTAGTTGCAGATATAGGCCCAGAAAAGTCCACAATCGCTCCATTCCAACAGCAGCCCGACCGTGAACTAGGGCCACGTTCCACCAGCGATCAGATCCAGGACCGACTCCGGAAAAACTGTAGCACCCTCGAAAATCCTCTCCGTCACAGATCACGCACCGGAACAAACAATCGGAGCGTCGTTGCCTAAATCGTTGCAACCTCAACTACCAAGATGTACGCTCTCGCCAAGAACTTGAATGTTCCGCACGTGTGCTCAGGACGCTCCTCTCAACGCTCATATGGGATCCGTGTGCCAGGACACTACCCACGAAGCGCAAAGGGAGTAGTAAATGAATGATCGTCCAGGGAAGAGCTATGCTTCCTCGCAAGACACCTCGACTCGCTGGTACAAGACACGAACGGTTGGAATCGCGCTTGTTGCAGCAGCGGCACTTGCCTTGACTTCGTGCACTTCTGCCGGGACGCCGGCAACCGGTGGCGACGGCGCCAGCGGCGGCACCTTCAACATCGGGATTGGAGTAGACCTGGATACTCTCGACCCGGCACAGCAAACTACTACGACGGTTCAGAATGTCCTCGATTACAGTGTCGAAACTCTGATTGAACTCGACAAGACCGGGAAAGTGACTCCCGGGCTAGCCAAGTCCTGGGAGACATCCAAGGACGGATTGACGCTGACATTCGCCTTGCGCAGCGGTGTGACATTCCATGACGGCACGACGTTTGACTCGACGGCCGCAAAGTTCAATCTGGACCGCCTCATCAGCGGGAAAGTGAAGGTGCCGATCGGCGGGGCATTCACAGTCATCAAGAGCGTTGAGGCCCCGGACGCCTCTACTCTGAAGATCAACCTGAAGAATCCGGACCCGAATCTGCTGAACAACCTCGGAATCGCCACCTCCGGCATCGTTTCTCCCGCCTCAGCAACGAAGGCTGGGAACACGCCCGAAAACATGGCCACGCCGGTCGGGACGGGCCCGTACGAGTTCGTCAGCTTCCAAAAAGGCACACAACTCACCTACAAGCGATACGACAACTACTGGGGGGACAAACCGTACTACAGCAAGGTGGTTTTCCAGATCATCCCCGAGGCAAATTCCCGCGAGGCCGGTCTGCGGTCCGGGCAGTTGCAAATGATCATGAATCCGCCGGTGACCGACCTGAAGTCGCTGGCCTCGAGCCCCGGCATCAAGGTGCTCAATGCTCCCAGCGATCGGGCCATCTTCGTCGCCTTCAACACGTCAAAGCCTCCCTTCGATGATGTGAAGGTCCGTCAGGCATTCAATTACGCGGTCAACAAGAAGGCGATTATCAAGAGCGTCCTGTTCGACACGACAAACCTCATGGACTCCCCACTACCCTCGTCGCTCAACAGCTACTGCAAGGTGGGCGACTACAACTACGATCCGGAGAAAGCAAAGCAGCTGCTCGCCGACGCTGGAGCGACGGGACTGTCGATCACCTTCGGCGCCCCGACCGGACGCTACCTGCAAGATCAGCAGGCGGCCCAGGCAATCGCCACTGACTTGCGTGCAGTAGGTGTGACAGTCAAGGTATCGACCATGGACTGGCCGTCTTATGTGGCGACAATGGTCGACCCGAAGGGGCCGTTCGACATGCACATGCTGGGCTGGGCGCCAGGCGCGCTAGACGCGCCGACGCAGTTCCAGATGTTCCAGAAGGCCTCATGGCCGCCAAAAGGCCTCGCAACCGACTTCTACACCAACGACCAGGTGGAAGGCCTTCTCGCGAGCGGGGCGACGGAACTTGACCAGGCAAAGCGCGACGACATGTACTGCCAGGCGCAAAAAACCATTTGGGGCGACGCCCCCTGGATGTTCCTGTGGAGCCAAACCCTCAGCCTGGCTTACCAAAGTGACATTGCCGGGATCTCGTACACACCCAACGAGAAGTTCGACACCGTGTATGCCCGCCCGGCCAAGTAGGACGGCTGGCATTCCGACACCCCCGCGGACCGTGGGGCACGCGTGAGCGGATTTTGGTCATACATGGTGCGACGCCTCGCCGCGTCCGCCGTGACCCTGCTGGGCGTCATCTTGGTGCTTGTCGCTTTGTTCAAGTTCGTGCCAGGCGACCCAGCACGAATCATTGCCGGCCTCCAAGCGACCCCTGAACAGGTTGAGGCCATCCGGAAGACAATGGGTCTCAGCCAACCGGTGATAGTCCAATTCTGGCAGTACCTGGAACAGCTGTTTCAGGGAAACCTGGGCACCTCGGCACGCACCGGCGACCCGGTGATCGTCGAGATCGCCGGGCGGCTTCCGTTCACGCTCGAACTGGCGATATTGGGAACGCTCTTCGGAGTAATTTTCGGGATCCTCCTGGGCGTGCTGGCAGCACGACACAAAGGCAAGCTCTGGGACACGATCGGGTCCCTGGTTGGCGTCATGGGAATTTCGATGCCGGTGTACTGGCTCGGAATCCTCCTGATCCTGCTGTTCTCGGTGCAGTTGAAGCTCCTGCCGATTGGTGGCGCGGCCACATTCCAGGCACTGATCATGCCCACGATCACGCTCGGCGTGTTTTCGATGGCGATCGTGTCGAGGATGACGCGATCGACGATGCTCGACAGCTTGATGCAGGACTACGTCAGAACGGCACGAGCCAAAGGAGTCGCGGAGAGCATCGTCGTGTACAAACACGCTCTCCGCAACGCTTTTATCCCCGTGCTGACTGTCGTGGGCCTGCAGTTTGGCACGCTGCTCGGAGGTGCGGTGCTCACGGAAACCGTGTTCGCGTGGCCAGGCCTTGGAAGGCTCCTCGTGGACTCCATCAACGCACGGGACTTTCCGATGGTCCAGGGCATCGTCCTCACCTTCGCCACAATGTTCATCATCGTCAACATCATCACCGACCTCCTGTATTCGGTCGTCGACCCGCGGGTGCGGCTCTATGACTGACGCGATGAAGTACTCGAGCGACTCCCGCAGCTGGCGAGGAAGGCCAGAATGAAACAGCTCCGCGTATTCCAGCGAAACAAGGCCGCCATCATCGGCGTGCTGATCCTGCTCGCCTTCCTGATCATGGCGATTGCTGCTCCGCTCCTGACGCCATACAACCCCGTGCAACAAGATCTCGACTCGGTATTCCAACCGGCGTCCTGGGCACACCCGTTGGGTACTGACGATCTCGGCCGCGACATACTTTCCCGCATCATGTACGGCGGTCGCTACACACTGATGATCGGGGTTGCGGCCGTCGGGTTGGCGACGGTCATCGGCGTCCCGCTCGGCCTGATTTCTGGCTACTTCGGCGGTTGGATCGACATGATCATCCAGCGAACTACGGATGTCATGCTCGCCTTCAACCCATTCCTTTTGGCGCTAGTCCTGGTCGCAGTTCTCGGCGTCGGACTCAACAGCGTGATCATCGCCGCCGGCATCGGAGTGCTCCCGCAGTTCATCCGATTGACCCGAGGTCAGGCGCTGCTGCTCCGCGAAGAGACTTACGTCGATGCCGCACAGGCGTTCGGCGAGAGGTCGATGTCAATAATCAGGCGACATCTGCTCCGGAACTCGTGGACACCGATCATCGTGTTCGCCACCTTGAACGTTGGTCTGACCATCCTGGTCGCAGCCGGACTGGGCTTCCTAGGTCTGGGTGTTCAGGCCCCTCTGCCGGAGTGGGGAACGATGTTGGGAGAGGGGCGCGCTTACATCTTCTACGCGTCCAACACCACGACTCTTCCAGGAATAGCGATCTTCCTGAGCGTGCTGGCTTTCAATATGGCCGGAGATGGCTTGAGGGATGCGCTGGATCCAAGCCTCCGGGTGTAGCGCACGTGCGGACCCGCGTCACAGCGTCAGTGGCGCGCAGCGCCCCGCACGGCATCGATCACTGACCGGCACCGCTAGGCAGCAACTCTGGCTTCCCTTCGTCCTCGCTGTTCGTCGGGATCCGGCACAGGGCACGAGTCGATCAGATGACGCGTGTACTCGTGCTGTGGCGCCCTAAATACTTGTTCCCGTCGCCCCTGCTCAACGAGAACGCCCTTTCTCATGACGGCCACGTTGTCGCACAAGGTATCCACGACGGCCAAGTTATGGCTGATGAACAAGCAGGCAAAGCCGAGAGATCGCTGCAGCTCGCGGAACAAGTCCAGGACCTTGGACTGCACGGAGACGTCAAGTGCACTCGTGGGCTCGTCCGCGATGAGTAACAACGGGTCGAGCGCTACCGCTCGGGCTATTGACACTCGCTGCAGCTGGCCACCCGACAGTTCACGCGGATAGCGGTCGCTCCAGTCGCCAGGAAGTTCAACTGAATCCAGGAGGTGCCGTACCCGATTGTTCAAGTCGACTCCGCGCATTCGAGTGAGCACACGCAGGGGCTCTGCCACAATCGCGCCGATCGTGAGCCGGGGATCCAACGACGACGCGGGGTTTTGGAAGACGACGCCGACCCGCTTCCGCATTTCCCGGACCTGAGCGCGCCGGGCAGTACCCAATTCGACGCCAGCGACCGTTACGCTACCGGACGTGATCGGAACCAATCCGATGGCACAACGCCCTATGGTGGTCTTCCCGCTGCCAGACTCGCCGACCAGCGCGGTGAACTCGCCGGCATGAACCTGCAGGCTCACGTCGTCGACTGCTCGGAACCGACTTCGCAGACGAAATCCAAACTCCACGACGAGGTTCTTCACGTCTAGGACAAGCTCGCCCTTCTCAGCAGTCTCCGAGTCGGCTTTCTCCCCGAAACGAGGCACGGCCGCAAGAAGTTCTCGAGTGTACGCAGCCTCCGGGAACTCGAATAACCCGCGTACATCATTAGTCTCGACAAGCCGGCCGTGGCGCATGACCACAACGCGATCCGCGAGGTCAGCAACCACCCCCATATCATGAGTGATGATCACTATACTCGTGCCGAGCTGCCCGTGAAGCCTGCGAAGCACATCGAGAATTTCCGCCTGAACTGTCACGTCCAGGGCCGTGGTCGGCTCATCCGCGATCAGCAGTCGCGGCTCGCCCGCGAGGGCCATTGCGATCATTATGCGTTGGCACTGGCCACCAGAGAGCTGATGGGGGTAGTAGTGGAGCCGCCCGACGGGATCGGGTATACCAACGAGTGCAAGCAGCTCAACCGACGTGGCAGCCACTTGAGCGCTGGTCAAGGACGAGTCCCGCAGCCTGATCGCTTCGCCCAACTGGAAGCCGATGGTGAAAACCGGATTCAGAGCCGCGATCGGGTCCTGGAAGACCATCGAAATGTCGCCGCCGCGCACGGCGGTCAACTCCTTCGCGCTCAGATCGGCCAGATTCCGGCCACCGAACCGGATCGAGCCCTCGCGGGTCGCATTGTCCGGAAGCAGTCCAAGAATGGACATTGCGGTCACACTCTTGCCGGAACCGGATTCGCCGACGAGTGCGAGGATCTCGCCCGGCATGACGTCGAAACTGACGCCGTCGACGGCGCGAACAGGCTTTCTGTCGACACGGAAGTCTACGACGAGGTCACGCACTGCCAATATCGGCTCAGCCATGGGCCGATCATAGCAACGCCACCGGCGTTTGGTGCCATACAGTGGAATAATGCTCGTAACCTGGTTGAGCGGGCAGGTCCTGCGGCAATCGAAGTAGGGGCAATCATCAACGATACAACCGGACACGCGAGCATTCTCGATAGCGCTTCCCAGGACCGCACGGTGCCACAGCTGTCCGTGAACGAGGACCGACTAATCGCGGACCTCAAGGCCCTCGGTCAGATCGGCCGAGTGCCAGCTGGCGGGCTGAGCCGCACGTCGTTCTCAGACGCGGACAATGCCGCGCGTGCATGGTATCTGGGACGGTGCGCGGACGCTGGCCTAACCGTGGCTGTCGACGGTCTCCAGAATGTTGTAGTTACTGCACCACCCGTCGATCCGGACCTGGCGTCCCGCCCCGCGGTCTGGTCTGGGTCGCACATCGACACGGTGCCGAACGGCGGACAGTTTGATGGTGCACTCGGCGCCATAGCGGCACTCGAGTGCGTCAGACGGATCCACGAGGAGGCGCTGATTCTGCACCGCCCAATTTTCAGCGTTGTCTACAGTGACGAAGAAGGCAACTACTCACACCTTTTGGGTTCCAGCGGATTGGTCAGGGGCTACTCGCGTAGTGAACTCGAAAACCTGGTGGGCAGGGACGGTAACCGTTTTGTCGATGCGTTCGAGGCGGCCGGCGGCTCCACCGACCTGGCAACCCGGACCAAGATCGACCCGAGTTCGCTCTCCGCGACGGTCGAACTCCACATCGAACAGGGACCGACTCTTGAGCGACTTGGGTGTCAAATCGGGATCGTCACCGACATAGTCGGGCTCGGCGGCGGCCTCGTGACATTCCGCGGCCGCGCCGACCACGCGGGCACCACCCCGATGAACATGCGCAAGGACGCCCTGCTTGCGGCGAGCGCTTTCGTGGTTGCCGTGCCTCACCTGGCAGAGCGGGCCGGTCGTC
>DATCXA010000566.1:0-2538 GCA_036566085.1 Propionibacteriaceae bacterium | reverse complement strand
TTTCCTTCGACGGCAGTCGCTCCACCGGGCTGGACAGCCGGCCGGAGCACATCAAGGCAACCGTCGAGGACTCCCTGCGCCGGCTGGGCGTGGAGAGCATCGACCTGCTCTACCAGCACCGTGTGGACCCCGACGTGCCGATGGAGGAGGTCGCCGGCGCGGTGAAGGAGCTCATTACCGCTGGCAAGGTTGCGCACTTTGGGATGTCCGAAGCTGGGGTTGAGGCCATTCGGCGCGCCCATGCCGTGCAGCCGGTCACGGCGTTACAGAGTGAGTACTCCTTGTGGTGGCGGGAGCCAGAGGCGGAGATTCTGCCGCTGCTGGTCGAGCTGGGAATCGGGTTCGTGCCGTTCAGTCCGCTCGGCAAGGGCTTCCTCACCGGCGCGATCGACAGCACGACATCCTTCAGCGACTCCGACCTGCGCACCACGCTGCCGCGCTTCACCGAGGAGGCCCGCGTGGCCAACCGGGGCCTCGTCGATCTGCTATCTGCGATCGCCGCACGCAAGGGCGCCACCACCGCACAGGTCGCGCTGGCGTGGCTGCTGGCCCAACACCCGTGGATCGTGCCCATCCCCGGCACCACCAAGGTCCACCGCCTGCAGGAGAACTCTGACGCTGTCGACGTTGAGCTCACCGCCGAGGACCTGGCGGAGATCACTGCGGCCGCCGACAACGTCGACGTCCAGGGCGAGCGCTACCCCGCGCACATGCAACGGTGGATCAATCGCTGACCTGGCGCTCCGCGGATACGCTGGTACGCCGCACAGGTCTTCGGCGGTAGTCGGCGCCCGCTCGAGGACTACGAACACCTGACGATGCACGCCTACATCGTGGTTTTCGTTGCTCACAGGCGTACGAGCACCGTTCTTCTACCTCGCCGGGCAGTCAAACCCACGGCTGTCGCGTCCTCCTGCTCGCCCCCGCGTGACCCCTGCAGGCCAGGCTGATCAGAGCCAACCTCGCCGCCGGAACAGCCACACCAGGAGGACACCGACGATGAGCATCACCACGAGCACGGCCGGATAACCCCATCGCCAGCCGAGCTCCGGCATGTGGGTGAAGTTCATCCCATACAGACCGACGATCACCGTCCAGGCAATGCCAATCGACCCCCAGGCAGTCACCTTGCGTACGAAGCGATTGAGCTCGGTAGACACGCGCGTTTGGAACAGGTCGATCATTTCCTGCAGGTACTCGCGCTCAAGATCAGCCGTGTGCTGCAGGTGACGGAATCCCTGCTGCGAGTTTCGCACCCGGCGCAGGTCCGTCTGCATCAATCCTTCCTGCAGGTCCATGGTCTCGATCAAGTTCGCGAACGACTCTGCGGCCTGGGCGGCACTGGTACGGATCGCTTCCAGGTCGTGGCGGAGATCGAAGAGGTCTTGCAACAACGCTTCGGCTTTCACCGGATCCTTTTGTGACACGTCACGTTCCAGCTGCGCGATACGGGCCGAAGACTCTGTGATCAGATCCTCGTGCGTCCGCATCTCTTCGGCCCGAATCGCGGCGACCAGCTCGAACGAACTGGCCGGACGAAGCTGCCCGCTATCGACCCGCTGGCGCACGGCAGTGAGCTCGCGTCGCGCGATCTCCGATGTCAACGACGAACTCGTCGGGCCCTGCACGGTGATCAAGGCTTTTGGGGTCAGAAAGAGTTTCAGCGGCACGAAATACAGGCGTCCATCGGAGCCGCGGGCGAGTCCATTGATCGCGCTGAAGTGGTGGTCGGCGTAAAAGCGCATCTTCGGCACCGGAGACCGGTTGTGGCACTCCTGGATGTCGCTCGGCCTGACATCAACCAGCTCACCAAGCAGCTCCATGCTGTCCTCATCGGTATGGTCGAAGTCCAGCCACAACGTGCCGCCATCCCGAGCGGCGGCATCACGTATCTCCGTCATCGACAACGACGCCGCGCCCGCCGGCGAGATCAGCCGTGCCTCCATGGGAACATCCTGACTGCGACGAGCAGCGATGTCGCCTAATCGGCGCGACTAAGATGAATGGGCAGCCTAAGGCTCAAGCGCCAACACATCTCTAGCAGCTCAACCCCTCACAGACGAGTCCACGAAACTGGCTCAAGATCAGGTGTCCGGGAAACCGGAAACAGCTCACAGATGGCGCAGAGGATGTGCAGCGTTCGCGATCTCATGAGGTGGCCGGACTCCCCCACTCGGCAGAAGGCGCGGCCAAGATGGGAGCGGACAGGTTGAAGCCCTCGAGGCGGTGCCCACGGGCTGCTGGTGCGCAACCGGCGAAGGATCGGGCTCGGCGACGTATCGTCGGCCGGTCTGCTCTGCTAATGGCGGCTCCCGAGTCCCCGCGATTTCGCCTTGCATGACCTGCGCACGTTGAGCCGGCTCGTCGAGGAGCCAGCGCGGAGGGTGGTCATCAAGCTCGGGGTGACTGCGTGATGATCTTGGCGACGACAGCGTTGCGGATCAGTGAAGTGGCCAGCCTGCAGGTGGGTGACGTCGATCTCCTTCGTGGGCTGTTGACCGTGCGGAGGCAGACGTCCCCCGGCCGCGGCGGCCTGGC
>DATCXA010000544.1:0-2388 GCA_036566085.1 Propionibacteriaceae bacterium | reverse complement strand
CAACTTCAAGACCTTCAAGTACACGCTGCGTGAGGGCGTCAAGTTCGACGACGGCTCGCCGATCACCAGCAAGGACGTCAAATACGCACTGAAGCGCATCTATGCAACTGATGTCATTAGCGGTGGTCCCACCAGCTATTTCCTGTGTCTGCTCGACACCTGCCCGGACGGCACCACCCCGACCTACAAAGGTCCGTACAAGGACACGTCGGGCGAGCCGAAGGTCAACGGTCAGCCATCGATGGAGACCCCGGACGACAAGACGATCATCTTCCATCTCGCCGAGCCATATGCGTCGCTCGACTACCTCATGGCGATGGGTCCGTCCTCGCCCGTCCCGCAGGCCAAAGACGACGGCGAGAACTACACCCAGCACCCGGTCTCGTCCGGCCCGTTCAAGATCACCCAGTACGATCCGGACACCGGCATCACCTTCGAGCGCAACTCGAACTGGGATCAGTCGACGGATGAGATCCGCAAGCCGCTGCTCGACAAGATCACGATCGACTACATCACGAACCTGGACGACCTGGACGCACGGTTGAAAGCCGGGACGTTGGACGCCCGGGTGGACGCCGACCTGCAGCCGACGTTCCAGAACGAGGCGCTGGCCGACCCGAACCTGAAGAAGTACGTCGACAACCCGGTCGACGGCTCGATGCGCTACCTCGCCATCTCGCCCGACGTCAAGCCGCTGGACAACGTCCACTGCCGCATGGCCGTGTTCTACGCGATCAATAAGGAAGCCTGGCGGCTCGCCTACGGGGGCGCTGTCACCGGGGAGATCGCGCCAAACCTGACGCCCGCCGGCCTGCCTGGTCACGACGAGAAGGCCAACCCCTACCCGAACGGCGCCGACTTCACCGGCGACATCAACAAGGCCAAGGATGAGCTGAACCAGTGCGGGCAGCCGAACGGGTTCAGCACCAACATGGCCTACGTCAACCAAGGCACCGGAGGACCGCGCTCAACAGCGGTACAGGAGGCGCTCGCCCGGGTTGGCATCAAGGTCACGCTGAAGGCCGGCGAGGCCGACACCTACTACTCGCAGTACATCGGTGTCCCATCGAGCGTCAAGAACAACAAGCTCGGGATCATGGACGCGGGCTGGGGTGCGGACTTCCCGACCACCGTCGGGTTCTGGTACTCGATCGCGCACGGCAAGGCGAGGTACCCGAACGGCACCAGCAACTACGTCAACCTGAACGACCCGAAGGTCAACGGGCTCCTTGACCAGTCGAACAGCGCACCGAAGGACCAGTGGAACACCATCGGTCGGCAGGTCGACGACGCGCTCATGGCTGACGCCGTCTACGTTCCGGTCATGTGGACCAAGAGTGTCTACTGGCGGAACGCGCGGCTCACCAACGTGTACTCGACCAACTTCTTCGGTCTCTATGACTGGGTGAACATCGGCACGACCGACGGAGCGTGATTCGGGGCGCCGCACATTTGACAACACCTGGATGAATTCCGATCTCGTCTGGAGGTCGGAACGAGAGGGAGCAGCCCCTCTCCTCGGGAAGAGGCTTCGCCAACGACGGAGGTGGTGAGGCCAGGCGTGGCCGGTGGATTGGATCGCTCCACCGGCCACGCCGACAACCAATCCGGAGCACAATGGTGCGCCGTTTCGTTGCGGTCTAATGCTCGTGGGGTTTGTGGGTCGCTCGCTAGAGATCGTGGCGAGCATTTCGGCCTGGATAAATGCTTTTAGGTCCGCGGCTAAGCCGAAATAGTGTAGACCGGTGATCGAGCTGCGGTTGAGCGCCAACGATCTCAGCCGTGTCGGTTTCGCTTACTCGCCGCTGGCCGAGGTAGCGACGAGTCTGCACATGCTCTCCAGCGGCCGGGTGAGACCGGTCCATCAGCGGTGGCTAGAGCTCGTGCGTGACCGGCTGCAGGGGGTCGACCTTGAGCTTCTCAGCGCCATCGTTCCTGCTCGGCACATGATCGCCTCTTTCCTGCTTGTCGGCGCGGACGATCCGCGTACAACAATCGAAGAGCAGTTGAGCGTTCTCGCCAGCGTCGACCCGACCTGGGTCCGCACCGAGATGGAGTCGGTCTGGGGGTCGGACCCTATGCCACCTCATGCCGCACGGGTCGTTGCGCTGGGAAGTCAGGGGATCCAGCGGATCGCCCACGAACTCTATGACTACTGGCTGGCCGCGATCGCACCATTCTGGCCGCGCATGCGATCGGTCCTTGACGGTGACCTGACACATCGTGCTGCGCGGCTTACCACCGGAGGCCTTGGTGCATTGTGGGCGGATCTGCATCAGGACCTCAAGGTCGACGGGTCGACGATCCGCATAGATAAGCCACACCACAGCTGTCAACACGATCTCATCGGTAGCGGCTTGCGGCTTGTACCCTCGGTGTTCGCCTGGC
>DATCXA010000142.1:0-4920 GCA_036566085.1 Propionibacteriaceae bacterium | reverse complement strand
CAGTTCGCCGGCTTCGGCAACGCGCAGCAGACCAATGCGCGTTACAAGATGATCTTGGCGGCTGGTGGAGGTGGGCTGAGTGTCGCTTTCGACATGCCGACCTTGATGGGCCGTGACTCCGACGACAGCCGCAGTCTAGGTGAGGTGGGTCATTGCGGAGTGGCGATCGACTCTGCCGCCGATATGGATCTGCTGTTTTCCGGGATTGATCTTGGCTCGGTCACTACCTCGATGACGATTTCCGGGCCGGCCGTGCCGATCTTTTGCATGTATCTGGTGGCTGCCGAGCGGCAAGGTGTCGACGTCAGCACCCTGAATGGCACCTTGCAGACCGACATCTTCAAGGAGTACATCGCTCAAAAGGAATGGCTGTTTCCGCCGGGTCCGCACCTCCGCTTGATCGGCGACATGATGGAGTACTGCAGCGCCGGCATCCCGGACTACAAGCCGCTCAGTGTCTCCGGTTACCACATTCGAGAAGCCGGATCTACCGCTGCTCAGGAGCTCGCCTTTACCCTCGGGGACGGCTTCGGCTACGTCGAACTAGGGCTGTCTCGGGGTCTCGATATCGACCGCTTCGCACCAGGGTTGAGCTTCTTTTTCGATGCCCACATTGACTTCTTCGAAGAGATCGCCAAGTTTCGGGCCGCACGCCGGATCTGGGCGCGCTGGATGCGAGACCGGTACGGCGCGACGACTAGCAAAGCGCAATCATTGCGATTCCACACCCAGACGGCTGGCGTTTCGCTCACCGCCCAGCAGCCATACAACAACGTCGTCCGAACCGCCGTGGAGGCGCTTGCCGCGGTGCTCAGCGGGACGAATTCGCTGCACACCAACGCGCTGGATGAAACGCTGGCGCTCCCGACTGAAGAGTCTGCTGAGATCGCTTTGCGGACCCAGCAGGTGTTGGCTGAGGAGACCGGCGTGATCAACGTCGCGGATCCGCTGGGCGGTTCTTGGTATGTCGAGGCACTCACCGACAAGATCGAGTCCGAGGTTGTGGCAATCCTCGATCGGATTGAGGAGTTGGGTGGCGGCTCGACGCAGACACACGAGATTGGTCCGATAACCTCCGGCCTGCTGTTGGGTATTGAGGACGGCTGGTTCACCGCGCAGATCGCAGATTCGGCCTTCCGCTATCAGACCCAGCTGGAGAAGGGCGATAAGAAGATCGTCGGCGTCAACGTGCACACAGGCACGGTGACGAAGCCGCTGGAGATTTTACGGGTCAGCCATGAGGTCGAAGTTGAGCAGTGTGCAACCCTGGAGGCACGGCGGGCTGCCCGAGACAATGCGGCAGTCGATGCCGCACTTGCGGAGATGATCAAGGTCGCTCGAACCGATGGCAACATGATGGAACCGATGCTCGCGGCCGCTCGAGCCGAGGCCACGCTTGGCGAAATCTGCAACGCACTGCGGGCTGAATGGGGCGAATACGTCGAACCGGCGCGCTTCTGAGGCCGACAAATCTGAGGGAGAGTCGCGAGCTCGATCCACCGCGCGTCGGTGAGCGGTGGCCGTATGCGCTGACTAATGTCGTGCTAGCACACGACACTAGGCTGAGCCTGAGGAGGTGCATGTGCCTATCGGGGCTTGGCTCCTCATCGGAGTCGGGAGCGCGTTGGTGATCATCACCGTGCTGGTGGTATTCATTTTTCCCGTCGGCCGTCGGCCTCCGAGTGTTACGCGGCAACGCTTGGCAATGCCGCGACTCCAGCTCCGTCCCGCCTCACCAGTCGGCTCTTTGCTCAAGGGTTTTGGTTACCTGTACGCGCCGCTCAGTTACCCGCATATCCGCTACAGCGTGGGAGGCCGGCTGCAGCATGCCATCGCACGTGTCGATGCCGTTGATCCATCGGTCGTACCCGATCGGGTCGGCCTGGCCTTGCAGCAGATGGTGGACCTAGCGAGCAGCGCTGAGGAGTCGCCGCTCCGGCCTGAAGGAGCAGAACCAGGTGCGGACCTCTTTGATCAACCGCGAAATGAGGAGCAGATATGACGGAGCGGTCGTCTCGATATGACCGCTATCAGGATCCGCTGCAGGTATATGCGGAAGCTGATGCGGAGACGCGTGCGGTGATCGAGAAGGAGCTAGATCGCATCGCCGCTCTTGATCAGCGCGAGGTGCGGCTTAATGCCCTCGGCCTCAACTATGGCGTTGTGATCACGCTCGCCTTCCTCGCAGCATGCGTCTATCTGATTGCTACTGGCCATGGTGTTGAGGGCACGGTCCTCGGTGTGATCTTCATCATCGGGCTGGTGGCTGTCATTGCCTTCGGCCGTCGGCGTTGAAATCTGGGCGCATGCCCTGCGCTGTCCGAGGGCGGATGTCCGCCTTGGCTCAGGACGGTAGGGCGTCCCGGGCGTCGAACCAGCTTGTGAGATCGGTTGGATTGCCGGCAAGCTCCAGATGCGCAGCGATCTTATCGATCACCGACAGAGCGCCGCGCTGTGTCGCGATGTCGATCGGACCCGGGCTGCTGATCTCGCCGCGTACACAGATGTGGCTGTCGCCGAATGGCCGGCACACGGCGCCGTATCTGCCACTGGCATAACGAGCTAGCAGGGCTGAGTTGCTCACTCCATACATTGGTAGACCCGCTGGATAGCGGATACTGATCTGCACCAGGCCTTCGGGATAGTCATTTCGCGTCAGAAACGCCACCGTCGAATTACTCACCAACCCCTTTGTGACTGACGCAACGTGATACTGCCGGGGGAGTGATCGAATGCGGTAAGGCAGTAGCACTGGATCCGCGACCATAACCACATGATTGGCTATTTTGGGTAGCGCCTTCCGTGGCGTGGCGACGTCGCCGCACTCGATGATCACTAACGCCGCATCGGCGTACTCCCACCACAACATGGCACCGCCCCCGTTGGGCCAGACGCCTTCGACGAAGAAGGCGGGTTCAGCGCCGACTCGTACCTTTGCTGGATTGCGAGGCAGTGGCCGTACCCATGTGGCATGACTGGCGCCGACGGCCACAGAGCAACGTCCTTCGCTTGGTGAATCGGCGCGCAGAATTGTCGTTTCCCAATCTCGCTCAATGGTTCGGCTTCGGATTGACCAGCCCGGCATCCCTCGAACCGTATGGGTGAACGCCCATACTCCCGAATGGCGGGGCTCGACGTACGGCCGATGAACTGCACTGAAGGTGACCAACACAGCTAGGAGTGTGACGGCCGCAACCCCGGCCAACCCGATCCGGCGTCGCCGGCCGGCCCGCTTCCGGGTTTGCCGCCGCAGCGATCGGAAGACCTCGACTGGATCCGGCAGGTGCCAGGTGGTCATGTCGAGCGCAGCGCGCACCGAGTATGGGTCAGCATTGATCGCGACTAGCGCTCGATCAATTTCAATGCCCACGCGGGCAGTTTGACGGTCGATGATTCCAGCGATCTCCGCGTAAGTGACGCCCTCCAGGCAGTTGAGCATCACAACTGCTCGCTGGAGTTTTGGCAGCTTGTCGTAAGCGGCGACGACGACACGGAGCTCGTCGGGAATGCGTTGTATCCCTTGCCGTTGGGCCGGCTCGGCCGGCTCAGACGTACGCAGGAAGGTATGGACGGTCAGCCCCCGCAAATCTGCGGGTGAATCGACGAGCTGCGACCAGCGCGGGCCCGCGGCGAGCACGACAGCAGCGGCCAGGTCCGCTGAATTGGTGCTCAGCGCCGCGCACCAGCGAAGGAGATCCGCCAGCTCGTCGGCGTGCATCTATTAAGTTTGCGCGCCTCACTCGCTGCTCGGCCAGTCTGTTGGCGTCCGGCCCGCTACCCCTCCAGGGCAGCGGAGACCACGGCGCGGGCTGCCTCTTGGACCTCGGCGAGGTGTTCGGGACCTTTGAACGACTCGGCGTAGATCTTGTAGACGTCCTCCGTGCCCGATGGCCGCGCAGCAAACCAGGCCGACTCGGTTGCAACCTTCAATCCACCGATGGGCGCATCGTTGCCAGGTGCCCTGGTCAAAATTGCCGAAATGGGCTCGCCGGCCAGCTCGGTGGCGGTGACCGATGATGCATCGAGCTTGGATAGCTTGGCCTTCTGCTCACGGTCGGCGGGTGCGTCGATGCGGGCGTATGCCGGAGCACCGTGCTCCGCGGTGAGCTCAGCGTAGAGCTCACTAGGAGACTTGCCGGTGACTGCCTTGATCTCGCTTGCGAGCAAGGCGAGCAGAATGCCATCCTTGTCGGTCGTCCAGGTGCTGCCGTCGAGGGCCAGGAACGATGCACCGGCCGATTCCTCGCCACCAAAGCCGATTTCCCCAGTACGCAGACCCGGCACAAACCATTTGAATCCCACGGGGACCTCAACCAGAGTCCGCCCGAGGCTGGCCGCGACTCTGTCGATCATGGAAGACGACACCAGCGTCTTGCCGATCCCCGCGTCCGGGCGCCAGCCCGGCCGGTTGGCGTAGAGGTACTGGATCGCAACGGCGAGGTAGGCGTTGGGATTCATCAGGCCGGCGTCGGGGGTGACGATGCCGTGCCGGTCGGCATCTGCATCGTTGCCTGTGGCGATGTCGTACTCGTCCTTGTTGCGGATAAGGCTTGCCATCGCATTTGGCGAGGAGCAATCCATCCTGATCTTGCCGTCGGTATCGAGAGTCATGAATGACCAGCGTGGGTCCACCTTGGGATTGACTACCGTCAGGTCGATGCCCAGGTTCTCTGCGATGTAGCCCCAGTACTGCACGCTCGCGCCGCCCATTGGGTCAGCCCCAATGTGCACCCCGGCCTCCCGGATAGCCCTGAGATTCAGGGCATTGACGAGGTCCTCGCAATAGGCGCCAAGGTAATCGAAGCGTTGCACCTCAGAGACCACATCCGCGTACGGCCTCCTGCGGATTTCGGAGCCATCAGCGAGCAAGGCGTTGGCACGCGCCGCGATCACGCTCGTCGCATCGGTATCGGCCGGGCC
>DATCXA010000471.1:0-3177 GCA_036566085.1 Propionibacteriaceae bacterium | reverse complement strand
CCCAGGCTCCCTCGGCGCCCAGATTCTGCACCAGGTCAGCCACTGCAAGATCACCGCCGTCCGTGGCACAGCTGAGCATGATGCGCGCTCGTCGATCGGGTTTGATCATGGTCCAACCGCTTTCAGCCTCACTGCGCCCGGCTGCTCCCCGCGCCGCATTGCCAATGCGATCGCGAGCTCATCTCGGCCCGGCACGTCATGCCCTGCGAGATCGGCGATAGTCCAGGCCAACCCCAGGACTCGTAATTAGCGTAATTAGCGGATGTGTCCGAGGGGTCATGAACGAACAACAGCGCCGCGGCCAGTGCGCCAACACCGACGGGGCTGGAGATCCCGAACGGAAGCGAGATCCCATGTCCAAAGTTACCGAGATGGGCACAGCTCAGATCAACGGCCACGACACCATCACGGTGGAGCTGGTCGAGACCGATGAGACACCAACGGTCGTCCGAGCAAGACCAGCGTCATACACGCCAGACGATTCCTCGACGTAGCGAGCACGGTGGCCTCCGCGTCTTTGCCGCAGCCGCCACACAACTGGCGGCGATCAAGAGGGATCGGAAGCTGTGACGCCGCCTGTGTTCGGGCCGGGCTCAGGCATCTCGGTCGATTCGAACCCCGGTTCGCGTCAGGTGCAGCATAAGCAACCTCCACCTGCTTGCGACGGGCGGCGGCCATTGTCCAACGACCTGGCTGAACACGCTGAGATCGTTATAACTGTCCATGGCGAGGAGTTCACGGTCAAGCAGTTTCGTCAAGAGGTAACGATTTCTCGACCAGGTGGGCCAGGCTTCACATCGTCCATAAAACTGTTCGTAGGCGGCGACATTTCGCAATGTGGCTCCCACAGTGTCGGCAAGCAGCAGATTGGCCCAACTATTTGCATCAGCATTGATCCCGTAGTCCCCTAGTTGAGGGTTGGTCAGCAGGCAGGCACGAAAGAGCAGACGCAGAAAGACACGAGCCGTCCCACTCACCCAAGGTCGCGGCGGCAACATCCACGGGCCGTCGTAGCGCGTGGTGTGTACCAAAGCCACCGGGAAGCCGGCCGCCTTGATGGCTACGGTCCGGTGGTTGCCGTTCTGGCTAATCTCATGGAGAAGCCCGTGGGGTGCCGCCACCGTCTCTAACCGGTAATCGTCGCCGAGGATCCTTGCCATACCGTTCGGATCTCCCTGTTCGGCGATCAGATTCGACGCTAACTGCGCAAGGCCCTCAACGGTGAAGTGGTAGCGGAAATCAGAGCCGGTCCTGAACCATATGTCGGCCGGGCGGACCCAAGCCAACTGATCAGTCTCCCCCTGCCCATGGAAGGCACGCTGGAAGCTGGCGTGTGGCAGCCCCAGCACATTGCGCACTGCCGTCACCATGGACAGTCGAGATGAGGCGGCACGTTCGCATTGCCGACGCCAAAGCTCCAAAGCACCGCTATGGCCGGACTTATCCTCAACTGGGATCAGTCCATCTCGGTCCAGCAGCATCTCTGCGTGTTCTAAATCGGCCTGGGTCGCGGTATGCCGGCGAGCAAAGAGCTTGCTTGACGTCCCCATAGCGTGACGATCTCCAGTGGATTGAGTGGTGCGGCCAGAATCAAGCACCCAGGCTGTTCCACTGTGCGAAGATCCAGGTTCGACCGCAAAGGCCAAGGCTCCCACGCCAGGTTCAACGGCGCGGGGTCGATCGAGAATCCAGTGAGCTAGCTGAGGGCCTTTCATGCCGTCCCTGGTCGCGTCCAGTGCGCCGATCGAGGTTGCGCTTGAGCCGGCGAAGCTCCTCTAGCGCATCAGCCAGAGAATCTGCGACTTCGGCAGCCGATTTGCTGTCCAACCAGTCTGCCTGGATTAGCCCGGCACCAATGGCCGCATCCAGGAGAGAATGTTTGCGCGAGCGGGATGCCAGGATCTGCCCACGCGGACCAATGCCCCGCTTCGACACGCCGACCGGCCCCAACTGCCGAGCAGCCCGCCGATCTCCGAGCCGTGGCCTAACATCAACTCCTAGGGGATCTATTCGTCCGCTCATTTACAGGGGTCGTGAGACGCCACCACAACGGCTGTGGGAGTAACCAAGATCAGGAGGTACGCAATGGATACGGCACGGCCGCGACACCTTCAGCTGCTCGCCGTCATCCTGCTCGCGGTCGCGCTTCTCGTCGCGCTCGCGCCGTCGGCTGGCGCCCAGACGGCCAACGATCTCAATGTGAGCATCAAACCGCAGAAAAGCACGGTTCATCGCGGAGACCTCGTGACTTTCACGGTGACGCTGAGAAATACGGGAGATGTGGCCTTTCCGGATCTCTTCGTCCGTATCGGTACACCGGACGCGCTCAATCCCGTCGAGGTCGACTGCCTAGGAGAAGTAGTCGCGGGCAACGAATGTCACCTCGGTGCTTTACAACCCGGCGAGAAAGTAAATGTCCGCTTCACGGTCGCGGTCGGCGAAGGAGCCGGTGGGATAGTGACCGCATTCGTCAGTAACGCAGCAGGAAACACGATCGACCAGGTCAGCACACGGTCTGTGAAGGTTCTCGGATAGCCCTACTTTGTCCAGCGATTCTTGCCCATCCTCAGCCGCTGATGCTCCCGGCATTCCTTACACACGCACCCTGCGATGTACTCCGCGCTAGACCCGTGCTCAAGATCGTTTCTGCGGGCAGCCATCAGGGCGCCATCGAGCGCTGCCGACCACTCGGCATCGGTCTTGGTGAGTCCCCATACCTGGTTGGAGGTTAGGCCGCGGTCACGAAGCACAGTGCGGAAAGGTTGGCCGCTGTGGATCGCGTCGAGGAGCTCTTGCCGAAGCTCAACCGGCAGCCGCTTTTGCGCTCGGGCTCGCTTGCGGTCCTCTGGTCGTCGGCGTGCGCCTGACGGCAAAGATCGCACGAGCACCCGTTATTCCACGGGGCCGTTGTGCCGTGCGCCGCCCCTGGTCTCACTCGCGTGAGGGTAGCGAACGCCTCGGATCGGCCGCGGGCCGACAGGGCTATCAGGACTTTGTGCCGCCTCCCCTGGTCGGCCCACCTTTCCGAACTTACGAGCGGGGGGCCCAGGCGTCCACATGCAATAGTCGAATAACAGGGTCGAAGGTGGCATAGCCTTACCCAGAATTAGACGCTTGATCCTCAGTTATGAGCTACTCGCCGGGCATACATTATTAGAACATGAGTGCTATTTATGT
>DATCXA010000449.1:0-2498 GCA_036566085.1 Propionibacteriaceae bacterium | reverse complement strand
CCAACAATCGCCTTGCCAACAATCATGTAGCGGACTCGCAGCCAATGAAAACGCAGCCGATTGGTGTGCACCAACCATAATTCATGACAATGACATGACAGTGATTCCTGCCACTGTGCCAGGAGGAGGCGCAACAGCCGGTCGGGGCGCTGGTCCACTGGTCGCACCGCGGACGGGGGACGAGGACCAAGCTACGCCAGGGCGGACATTGCGCAAGCACCTGCGTACTTGGCCTATGAGATCTTATAAGGCTCGCCGACGGATGTTGACAGCCCAACTGACGTTTACGATCTTCGCTCAAGATGGCGGAGGCGGATCCATTCCGTGCTGCCATCACGGTGTCTACCCGTCCTAAACCGCTGTTCGCAGCGAAGACCGCCCTTCATTTTGCCGCTCCCCTCCGCTGGCTTAGGCTAAAGGCGATACCTCCAATGGGTCCCGTTCATCGTCTGTTAGTATGGACCATCGTGTTTGTCGGCATTCATCCTCGCGAACATATCCAGGCTCAAGTCACCGCCGTAATTCTTCGTGGCCAGCCCAGCTGCTCCACATGCCGTGTTAGCCTTTCCCTGCAAGCAACACTCGGTGACACGAACGGTGGACCTGGGGAAATTCATGGCAACGTACGAACCGTCATGACAAGGCCTAACGGACCTTCCCTGGTGTCCTCCTTCGCGTGGGGGGAGTTGTTGGCGCAGTATGACCGACATGGAGTGTTCGAGCGCAAGATCGGGCGATTGGGCGCCGGGCCGGGGGAATATCGGGCCGCCTGGCAGGTTGGTATCGAAGGCGATTCCCTATTGATAATGGATCCGGGAACGGGACGTCTGACGTTCCATAGTTTTCGCACGAATCGCGAAGTCGGCAGTACCCCTATGGCACTGCTCACTCGAGCAAATTCTGTCGCACGGCTCGGGAACGGTACGTTCGTCGGGAATGTCGTGATAGAGACCCCTGGAGAAGCCGGCTACCCTCTGCATCAGTTTTCAGGGGATGGCAAGAAAACCACTAGCTTCGGCAGTAGCCTTCCATCTCTACGGCCTGATTTGAAGCTTGCAACAATGCGCATCTTATCGTCGAGCCCGTCTGGTGGGCTGTGGGTCGCACATATCGTTGCCTATGAAATCGAACTCTACGACAACAAGGCCACCCTCAAGCAGGTTCTCCGGCGAGACGTCGACTGGTTTCCTCCTGGTACGGGAAGAATCGTGACTCCTCAGCCGGACGGAGAACCTCCTCAGCCTAAGGTGGTTGGCGTTCAGGAAGACGCTCAAGGTCGGTTGTGGATTCTATCAGTGGTCGCTGACCCGAAATGGAGAGACGCATTCAGTCGGGAGCGACTGCCTCCCCGTCGTCAAGGCTCTCCGGCGTATTACGGCGTGGAAAGTGTCAACGCCCTTTATGACAGCATGATCGAGATCATCGACCTTCGAACCAAGAGACTGATCAGCTCCACCCGGGTTGACGAAGCAGTTGCTGGTTTCGCAGGACCGGCATTGGCGTGGAGCAGCATAGGGGAAGGAGGTCAGAGCGGCATTGTCCGAATCAGACTGTGGGCGCTGGAGTTGCGCGATAACTAGTGGTCACCTCGCGGTCGAACCACATGATCAGAGGGCAGTTTCGGAGATTCTCTACGTGAGCGGCCGTTTTATTGTCCGCACCATCCGCCCCGCCCGGTTGATCACCATGAGCGGCGACGTCAGCCCCCGCTCGATCAGCTGGAGCGGCGCCACGACCTGCGCCTGGATCGCCGCCGCGAACGAGTAGGTGTCGCTCAGCGCGTCGTTGACCTCGTACCCCAGGTCGCGGAACTGGGCGACAGTTAGCGCGCTGAGTGGATTGGGTGCCGCCCCGAGCCAGCCGGTCATCAGCTCCGGCCCGAAGGTGGACTCCCGCCAGTGCGCCAGTCTGGTCCCCGGGGAGCCGGTGTTCTCGACCGGCACGGCCCCGGTGCCCATGAACCCCGCCCCGGCCAGCCCGAAGAGCGCGAAGCGGCTCGCCGGCCCGGTAAAGGTGGGATCCTCCGCCGGCGTCGCCATCAGATAGTCCGGACGGATGCCGGCCCCGAAGTTCCAGAGCGTCCCGAACCCCAGCACGTGGGCCATCTCGTGCAGGATCACCTGCTCCAGCTGGCCTCGGCGCTCCAGCGCCGCCAGATCGGCGCTGTCGAACTCCATGATGCCCTGGGCCGGCAGCAGGTCCGCGTCCCGCAGGATGCAGGGTCCGGCCTGGCCCAGCACCGAGCCGGCGCCGTCGATCGAATCGATCTTGGCGTGGATCACCACCCCGTCCACCGTCTCGCCCCGGATGTCGCCGCAACCCGCGTCCTCGTTCACCGGATAGGGCACCCCGCCCCGGACAATCAGCCGGGTCCAGGCCGCCGCCGCAGCGTCGAACGCCGCCTGCTGCGCCGGGGTGGCATTGGTTCCGGGCTCGTAGCGAACTTCGATCCGGAAGGTCCCCGCCGGCGGAGCCGAGGCCGCCGCAGTGAAGACCAG
>DATCXA010000444.1:0-3990 GCA_036566085.1 Propionibacteriaceae bacterium | reverse complement strand
TGCCCCCGCCGATCTGCTGGTGGGTTGGGTACTCGATTTCGCTGACGGGCTATCTCAGGAAGGCCACGCGGCTGGTGTCAGCCTGATCGGTGGTGATGTGACCAAAGCTCGCGACATCACCATTGCCGTTACCGCCATGGGTTCGCTTGACGGCCGGGAACCCGTGTTGCGGTCTGGGGCACGGCCGGGGGATGTGGTGGCTATTTGTGGTCGGCTCGGCTGGGCAGCTGCGGGTTTGGCCGTACTGGCGAGGGGATTTCGCTCACCGCGTGTTTTGGTGGAGGCGCAGAAGGTTCCTCAGGTCCGTTACGGCGCTGGCGCAGTCGCGGCCCGGGCGGGCGCTACGGCCATGATCGACGTCTCCGACGGACTGCTCGCTGATCTTGGACATGTGGCGCAGGCCTCTGGCGTCCTCATCGACATACGCCGAGATGCCTTCGAACTAGCGGAGCCGTTGCAGGCCGTTGCCGCGGCGACGGGCGCGGACCCGTACACCTTCGTCTTCACCGGCGGCGACGACCATGCATTGGCGGCCACCTTCGAGAATCCGGACGCTGTGCCGGAAGGCTGGCTTGTGGTGGGCCGGGTCGAGGCTGCAGATCATGATCAAACCGGCGTCCTGGTGGATGGCGCGGTGTGGGAGACGCCTGGGGGCTTCGACCATTTCCGCGCCGCCCGAGCTCCCCAGTCGCGTAGCTGAGTCCGTGTCGCGGGCTCGGCGTGTAGCCACCTCAATCGGGCCGTTGATCTTGTAACCTCACAAGCATGGCGACCCGCGCGTCTTCCCCGCCGCGGTCCCGCAACCGCTCCCGATCATCGGGGCGCGCGAAACCGCGGTCGACGGGAAGCAAAAGATCCGCAGCTGCTACGGCAGCACAAGCAGGCCCTTCCCGGCGGCGATCCAATCGGAGCAGGTCATATAGCCGCCGGCGAAGCCCCTCCCTCTTCGACCACCTACTCCGCGGTATTGCGATGATCTTGACCGGTCTCGCCTACGCCGTAGGCCGAGCCGTGCGACGAATCGGACCGACTGTGGAAGAGGTTGATCCGGCATTGCGGCGGGACGGAATTGGGCTGTTCCTGCTGGGTAGTGCGATCGTTGTCGGTGCTGCAGTGTGGTGGGGGCTGCCGGGAGTAGTGGGGCATGCCATCTTGATTGGTGTCGCCAGCCTCATCGGAACCCTCTGCTACGTGGCGCCTCTGCTGTTACTGCTGATGGCCTGGCGAACACTGCGGCACCCCGACCGCAATGGTCCGTTCGGACGGCAGCTGATCGGCTGGAGCGCGATCATGCTCGGTTTACTGGGCTTGATCAATATCGCCCGTGGGTTGCCTCGCACCAATGAACCCGAGCGGCTACGAAATGCCGGCGGCATCATCGGTTACGTCTCATCCAGCTTGCTCTCGGATCTGTTGACCGTCTATGTCGCCGTACCGTTGCTGATCTTGCTGTTGCTCTTCGGAGTAGTGGTGGTCGTCGGCATTCCGCTACACCAGATTCCCGATCGGGTGCGTTCGGCACGCGCGCGGCTGCACCGTCGCCCCGTGGTCATCGAAGGTGAGGTGGTCCGTGAGCTGGAGTATGGCAGCGATCGGGCCTACGACACTCCGGTGATCGGTGATCAACCTGGGCAGCGCCGACGGGGCGCCGCAGGCGACGCGCCACAGCTTGAGGGGTCCGGACCTGACATGACCGAGGCCGCTGCCGACTCGGCCGCGGAGTCGCGGCGGCCAGTTACGGCTGGGCTTCCGCCAGGCGTGACGGTGCACGGAGTAGACGGTGAGGATCTGGAGGCTCCGCAGCACACTCCCATGCCGCAGCGCGTCGAGCAGCTCCAGCTGTCCGGAGATGTGCAATACCTGCTCCCTGACCCCGCCATCCTCAAGCACGGCAGCGTACACAAGGCGCGCAGCAACGCTTCTGACGCTGTTGTTCATCAGCTGACTGAGGTGCTGCTGCAATTCGAGATCGACGCGCGCGTCACGGGCTACAGTCGCGGTCCGACCGTCACCCGCTACGAGGTCGAGCTGGGTCCGGCTGTGAAGGTGGAGAAGGTCACAGCGCTGAGCCGCAATATCGCATACGCGGTGGCCAGCGCCGATGTGCGCATCCTGTCTCCAATTCCTGGAAAGTCCGCGATCGGCATCGAAATCCCCAACACTGACAAGGAAGTCGTTTCACTTGGGGACGTACTGCGGTCCGCTCGGGCTCGAAATGATCATCATCCGATGACCGTCGGTTTGGGCAAAGACGTCGAGGGTGGCTTTGTCGTGGCGAACTTGGCAAAGATGCCGCACCTGCTGGTGGCAGGTGCTACCGGATCGGGCAAGTCAAGCTTCGTCAATTCCATGATCACTTCGATCATGATGCGCGCCACCCCAGACGAGGTCCGCATGCTCCTGGTCGACCCCAAGCGTGTCGAGCTCACCGCGTACGAGGGGGTCCCTCACCTGGTGACACCGATCATCACCCATCCCAAGAAGGCGGCAGAGGCATTGCAGTGGGTGGTTCGGGAAATGGATCTGCGGTACGACGACCTGGCCAGGTACGGCTTCCGGCATGTGGACGACTTCAACAAGGCAGTGCGCAGTGGGTCAGTCAAGCCATCCGCGGCCGAATCCAATGGTGGCGAGCCGTCGCTTCCGTTGGATGAATCCTCCAATCCGGTGCTCTCGCCTTATCCGTATCTCGTCGTCATCGTTGATGAGCTTTCCGACCTGATGATGGTGGCGCCTCGCGATGTCGAGGATTCAATTGTCCGTATCACCCAGCTGGCCAGGGCTGCCGGAATTCACCTCGTGTTGGCGACTCAGCGGCCGAGCACTGATGTCGTCACCGGGCTGATCAAGGCAAACGTGCCGAGCCGGCTGGCGTTTGCGACATCCTCGATGACCGACTCCCGAGTGATCTTGGACCAGCCAGGCGCAGAGAAGTTGGTTGGTCAGGGCGACGGTTTGTTCCTTCCGATGGGGTCGAGCAAACCAATCCGTATCCAGGGCGCCTGGGTGACCGAGCAAGAGGTTCGCGCTGTTGTCGGCCACGTAAGTGATCAACTGAAGCCCATTTACCGTGAGGATGTGACGCTGGCCTCGGAATCGGCTGCTCGAGTTGCTGAGGACATCGGGGATGACCTTGACCTGGTTGTTCAAGCGGCGGAGCTGGTGGTCACCCTGCAGCTCGGCTCGACCTCCATGCTGCAACGCAAGCTTCGCGTTGGATTTGCAAAGGCCGGCCGACTGATGGACATCCTGGAGACGCGTGGCGTTGTGGGGCCTTCGGAGGGATCGAAGCCTCGTGACGTTCTGGTTACCCCCGACGAGCTAGAAGCGGTCTTGGAGAACCTTACGCAGGGCTGATTCCAAACCGGCAGCGACGGTCTCTGGCCGACCGCAAAACAGTGACTCGGTTCGACATCGGTCATACTGGGACGGCCATGCCTGAGTCCGCAGCGTCCGCCGTTCGGGCTGAGAGTCACGGTCCGACAGACTCGAAGCCGACGGCGGTACACCTGGTGACCTTGGGTTGTGCTCGCAACGAAGTGGATTCCGAAGAGCTTGCGGCGCAGCTGGAGAGCAGTGGCTTCGCGCTGGTGGCCGAGCCTGGTCAAGCCGATGCTGTGCTGGTCAACACCTGTGGTTTCATCGATGCGGCCAAGAAGGACTCGATCGATACGTTGCTGGCGGCGAGCGATCTCAAGAAAGCAGGACGAGCGAAGGCCGTCGTTGCTGTCGGATGCCTCGCGGAGCGTTACGGCCGCGAGCTGGCCGAGTCACTGCCGGAGGCTGACGCCGTCCTCGGCTTCGACGACTACGCACATGTCGCCGACCGGCTTCGGGCCGCCTTGGCGGGCGAACACCACCCGGCTCACGTGCCGCGTGATCGCCGCTCGCTGTTGCCGCTAGCTCCGGCTGAGCGGGCATCCGCTGGGAACACCGTTGTGATCCCCGGACACCAGACAGCGCAGCTAGCCGGGCTCGGCCCGGCGAGCG
>DATCXA010000423.1:0-2370 GCA_036566085.1 Propionibacteriaceae bacterium | reverse complement strand
CTGCTGATCAAGCAACTGAAGGAGGACGTTCGCACAGCCACCGACGGCTTGACTGCATCGGTCGGTGTTGCCACGTCGAAATTCGTCGCCAAGGTGGCCACCGAGCAAGCCAAGCCCAATGGCTGGTCGATCATCGAAGCGGGCCAAGAACTTGAGCTCTTGCGACCGATGCAAGTCAGCGTGATTCCAGGCGTCGGTCCTGTAACAGGCGAAAAGTTGCATCGGATCGGCCTCCATACGGTTGCTGACCTGCAGCAATGCCCCTTCGATGAACTAGCGCAGGTGATCGGAAAGACGCATGCTCAGGCGCTGATAGATTTGGCGTACGCGCGTGACGACCGGCCAGTCGAGCCTGATCGGGAGACCAAGTCGATCTCTGTCGAAGACACCTTTGAAATTGATCTTGTTTCGCGACAGGAGCTCACCGCGATCCTGCTTCGCGACGCACGCCAGGTGGCGACCAGGCTCAGAGCGGCACGACTCTTTGCGCATACGGTTACGATCAAGGTCCGGCTGCATGACTTCTCCACATTGACAAGATCACGAACCTTGGTCAGCGCGACCGATCAAGCAGACATCATCGGCTCGGTTGCTACCTCACTGCTCTCTGCAATCGACGCCACGGGAGGAGTTCGGCTCCTTGGTGTCGGGGTTGCTGGGCTGACCGACGTGCTGCAGGAGGACCTCTTCACATCTGAGAGCTCATCCGCGGCGCCGGTGGAGGATGTCGTTGAAGACGACCCAAAACCCGATGAGCAGCCGAAACGTCAGAGTTGGCCATCTGGAGTCGACGTCGAGCATGATCAACACGGTCGGGGCTGGGTCTGGGGCTCCGGCCTTGGCCGGGTGACGGTCCGCTTCGAGACCCGGGACACATCACCGGGTCCCATCCGCACCTTCGCTGCCGACGATCCGGCTTTACGTCGGGTCGAGCCGCTTTGAGAGCTGTACTCAGACTGCCCACGGTGTACATGGCATGCACGCCGTGTACAGCGTGAACATCCCACGCAGCGTGGGATATCGACAGCGAAGGCGGGCAGGCCCAGGGCACATTGATCAGGCTCGTGCGTCGACGCCTGAAGCAGCCTCAATAAGTCCGAGAAACAGGCCGTAGTCATCGCCGCTTTCGGGATGCCACTGCACGCCCAGCCAGAACGGCCGTTCGGGATCCTCGATGGCCTCGATGGTGCCGTCAGCCGCACGAGCCGTCGCTTCGAAACCTGGATGGCTGACAACCGATTGCCGATGGTGACAGCTGACCTGCACCCGATCACCGACGAAGGTTCGGACTCGCGAGCCCTCCCGAGTGCTGATCGAAGTCCAGCCGAATGCGTTGCCACCCGGCGCATGCTCCTCATGCCCCACAACATCTGGTAGATGCTGCTCCAGCGAACCTCCGGCCCGAACAGCCATGACCTGCATCCCCCTACAAATACCGAGTGTCGGAAGACCAATCCGATCGGCAGCATCCAGCAAGCCAAACTCCCAGGAATCTCGATCGCGGCGCACTTTGGTCAGGGGATGGGGCATCTGGCCGTAGCGCTCCGGGTCGACATCGGCGCCACCGCTAATGATCAGTCCATCGAGGCGCGAGACAACCTCCACCATGCCCTCGTTCTGCGGCGGCAGCAATACGACCACACCGCCCGCGGCCTCGACCGAGCGAGTGTAGACAGCGGGTAGCAGATCGGCCGACATATTCCATACGCTCCAAGCGGCCTGCTCACGATAGGTGGTCAGACCAATAACAGGCCGTCCCTGTTTTCCCCCCGTCGCGATCATGCGCCTATTCTCACATTCTTTCGAAACCTCGCCTTAGCTCCCAGTCCGTGACGGCGGCCTCGAACGCCGCCAACTCGAGATCGGCCATTGCGGTGTAGTGATCGACAACCTCGTCTCCAAACGCGCGCCGGGCGATCTGCGAGTTACCGAAGCTTTGCCGGGCCTCGCGCAGCGTACCGGGAAGCCTTGAGAAGTCAGAGGAGTGAATAGCGCCGCTGAGCGCCGGACCGAGTTCCAGATCATGATCAATTCCGTAAAGCCCACCCGCGATCATCGCTCCGAGAGCGAGGTAGGGGTTGACATCTGCGCCTGGCGCACGGTTCTCCACCCGGGCGGACGCGTCCCGACCCAAGATCCCGATTACCGACACACGTTCGTCCAGTCCCCAGGAGATAGTCGTCGGCGCCAGCGATCCATCGGCAAAGCGCTTGTAGGAGTTGATGTTGGGCGCATACAGCAGGGTGAAGTCGTCCAGGGTATACAGCACGCCGGCGACGAAGGCGTCATAAAGCGCGGTGCGCCCGCGGTCGTTCCAGAACACAGTTGCGCCGTCGCTGCTGCGCAGGGATAGCCGGATATGGCAGGGGG
>DATCXA010000421.1:0-4804 GCA_036566085.1 Propionibacteriaceae bacterium | reverse complement strand
GTGCTGATCAATACGGTGCTGCCCTACGACAATGCCAGCGGAGCGGGCACTGGAATGGTGCTGACAGCCTCGGGCCAGGTACTCACCAGTTACCACGTTGTAGAAGGCGCCAGCACGATCAAGGTCACTGTCGCTGCGACCGGGAAGACGTATCGGGCCACGGTGGTCGGGAGCGATCAGACAGCCGACGTGGCACTGCTGCAGTTGCAGGGCGCCAGTGGACTTGCCACTATCAAGATCGACAACGACGTGACCTCCGTCGGCGACAAGGTCACTGCAGTGGGCAATGCGGGCGGCACTGGCACGCTTACCGCTGCCAAGGGAACGATCGTGTCGCTCAAAGCCTCGATCACGACAGCTGCAGAAGGGCCAGTGGCCTCAGAAATGTTGACAGGGATGATCGAAACCACCGCCGATGTGGTGTCGGGAGATTCTGGTGGCCCGCTGTACGACGCCGAAGGTGAAGCGGTCGGCATCGACACCGCCGCTTCCAGCGGTGCCGAGGTCAACGGCTACGCCACTCCGATCCAGCGTGCTCTCAGCATCGTGCAACAGATCCGGTCTGGGAAGGAGACCAGCAGAGTACAGGTTGGACCGGCGCCGTTCCTCGGTGTCGAACTGACTGATGCCTCCTCCTCTGAGTTCGGTTATCCGGGTGCGGCTATGGAAGAGCCTTCGGGTGCAATGGTTGAGGACGTCGTCAGCGGTACGGCGGCCGCCGAGGCCGGCCTCGAGGCGGGCGATCAGATCACTGCGCTGGGCGGCCACACCGTTACGTCGGCCGAAGACGTCACCGCCCTGCTAGTTGATCATGATCCGGGCGACCACATCAAGATCGTCTGGATCGACCAGGCAGGTAGTCAGCAGGCGGCCACGGTCACCCTGGGTGCCAGTCCGGTGGCCTGATGGGAAAGTGGTCATGGACGACGCGTGAAACCGTCCTTTCCTTGTCGTTGGTGACCCCTTTCCGACTGGATGCGCGGCAATCGATCATCAAGCAGCGTGATCAGGAATACGAGCCGGTCTGAGTCTTTCGCTGCGCAGCGCCAAGATTCTCGTAATTAGGTAGATCAATGGCGTCGGCCTTGGTGAAGATGCGTTCCATCATGAGTCGCATTGGCCAGCGCTGCGACCAGCGCATGGAGGCCCAGCCCATGGCGATGCGCAGCCTGCTTTTCGAGGCGTAGCCATTCGTGCCGCCTGGCGGCAGTTCTTGGGCCTGCTGAGCGTACGGGCGCATCCGGCTTTCGTAGCGCTCAAAGGCACCGCGGATCACAGCATCGTCGGGCGGCGTCATCGCGTCGCTTGCGGTGGCGAGCTCGCCGGCCAAGACGTACGCGCCGACGAGAGCAAGGCTGGTACCCAGTCCTGTCAGTGGACTCGGGCAATATCCGGCATCCCCGAGCAGTACCACGCGGCCCCGCGACCACCGATCCAGCTGAACCTGCCCCATCGACTCGAGATAGAAATCAGGTGCGGTGCGGGCCGCTCGCAGCAGCCGCGGAGCCTCCCAGCCGGCATCGGCGAAGTGACGCTCCAGAAGGTCGAGCTGGGCGTCCACGTCGTCGCGGTCGACTGACTGGTCTGATCGGACGCTGAGTCCGGCTTTCTGTTCGGTGGGGAGCCTGCCAGGCCGGACAGAGGCCACGCGACCCCGCGGAGCGTTGTACATGAGGTACCAGGCATCGAGGTCGATCTCGGCGGGAATGGTGAACCACGCGTTGAGTAGGCCCAATGGCCGGAACGCGTCTGGCTGTGTGCCGAATGCCAAGCTGCGCACCACCGAATGCAGCCCGTCGGCGCCGACGACAAGATCAAAACGACCTGGCGCCGCCTTCTCGAATATGACCCGGACGCCATCGCTATCTTCTTCGAGTGCGGTAATCGTGTCATCGAACAGATAGCTGACGCCGGGCCGAGGCGCCTCGTACAAGATCGCCGCGAGATCGCCGCGGAGGATCTCATCTGCGGACACGATGCCTCGTCCGCCGAAGGCATGTACCGGCATCTCGGCGCGATGCCGTCCCGTTGCGTCGACCCAGGCGATGCCTCGCTGGTTGACGCTCATGGCGCGAATCTGGTCCAGCAGACCCATGCGTTCCACCACAGTGCGACCCGCACCACGAAGATCAACAGTTTGCCCGCCAGGACGTGGGGCAGGTGCCCGTTCCACGACCGTGACGCCAAAGCCAGCTTCGCGTAGCCAGTACGCAGCAGCTGTGCCAGCTATGCCGGCGCCGGAGATGAGTATTTCTTGAATAGTCATGGAATCGGAGCGTACGCCGTACGCACAAGCTAGGCAATCCCTAGATAGGCAGAAGATATATTTAGTGCACTAGAGCAATATTACGCAGCCACTGACGGCCGCACCTAAAATCCTGTAGGCTAGGGCAACGACGTGCACTAGTGCAGGAGAACCAATGAACCAGCTGGCTGATACGCCGTCGACCAAGATCACCGCCGAGATTCGGCGCCAGATCCGATCTGGGAAGCTCGCGCCTGGCGATCGGGTTCCCTCTACCAGGGAGATCACTCGACGCTGGGGTGTCGCCATGGCAACTGCTTCCAAGGTGCTAGCTGCCTTGAGGCAGGAAGGACTTGTCCGTACCCGACCCGGCGTGGGCACTGTGGTCGCCGGAGCGAGCCAACCGCGCCCGAGCTCTAGCGCCCGACCGCGAGATCCCGAATCTGCGCTGAATAGAGAACGCATCCTCGCGGCTGCGATCATGGTCACCGATAGAGAAGGTCTGGGTGCGTTGTCGATGCGCCGGATTGCGGCCGAGCTCAATGTCGGCCCGATGTCGTTGTATCGTCACGTCCGGGACAAGGACGACCTGCTCAACGGAATGATGGATGCGGCGTTCGCCGAGTGGCGGGTCTCGCCTCCGCAGCGAAACGACACCTGGCATGAGATCCTCGGCGAGGCGGCTCGTGAGCTATGGCAGATCTTCCGCCGCCACCTCTGGTTAGCACCGGCGTACTCGCTGACCCGGCCATTGGTGGTGGCCAGCGGACTGGCGTATACCGAGCATGTGCTAGCAGCCTTGCTTGGCCGGGGAGTTCAACCAGCGACGGCTTTCTCGATGCATTTGATCTTGTTCAATTACATCCGCGGCTTCGCGACGAGCCTGGAGATGGAGGCCACCGCCGAGGCAGACACCGGTGTGACGGCGGACGAGTGGATGGACGTCCAGCAGCCGGCGCTGGAGGCCGCACTAGCTGATCAAGACCTGCCGGCGTTCCGGTCGGTTCTGGATTCGTTTAAACCAGACGGCTTCGAGATGGACCTGGACGAGCTCTTCGAGGCTGGGCTCGGTTATCTGCTGTACGGATTCGGCAGGCCGAAGTGACGCCTGAGTTTGTGAGTCATAAAGATCATTGGCACACGGTTTAGTCAGGTTGGGCGTAGCAGGTAGGTATCCATTACCCAGCCGCGAGCTGCCCTGATAGCAGCGCGCTTGGCTCGGATCTCGCCAATGACTTCGCTCAACTTGCCTGAGACCAGCGCTTCATCTTCCAGGCCCAATTGGGCGCCCCAGTAGATCCTGAGATCAGCGAATCGGTCGACCAGACCCGCGCACGCCAGACCGCCATCGAGCATCACAACCACATCACCCAACTCAGGGGAGTACTCCTCGAGCAGGCGCCGACCGGTGGTTACGTGGATGGGCTGGCTGACGCTATTCAGGATGATCTTGTGCCGGGCGGCGAGCAGCTGGATGCTGCTTATGCCAGGGATAACTGCCATTTCAAGATCGACTCCGAACCTGGTGATCGACTCGACAATGCGGATGGTGGAGTCGTAGAAGGCCGGATCACCCCAGACCAGAAAGCCGATCGTGCCGCCGTCGGCCGCCTCGGCGGAAATGATCTCGGCATACCGCTGAGCTCGGGCATCATGCCAGGCCGCTACGCCGGCCTGATACTCCGCGGCGTCACGCTCCCGATCCGGCCCTCGCTCGGGATCAGCTACCTCTACGAACCGATAGTGATCATGGGTGATCAGCGTCCGGCAGAGCTCCTCGCGTAGCCTGACCAGATCGTGCTTCGCAGCGCCTTTGTCGGCGACCAGGAACACGTCGACGCGGTTGAGAGCCACTACGGCTTCTCGCGTCAGATGATCAGGATTTCCGCTGCCAATCCCGATCACTAGGGCCTCAATGGTCACAGCCTGCCAGCCACCCGGGTGCCGGCCAAGAGTAGGTCAAGATCAACAAACTGCTCCACGGCATCGGCCAGAGTATTGATCATGGTCTCGCGTCGAGCACCGTACGTCGGCGCAGCAAGCACGGGGCGCCATTCCGATTTCGCAGCAGTAGCTATCTCGCAAAGCCAGGCGCGTCGGAAGCCGTCGTTCTCGAACGCTCCGTGCCACATCGTGCCCCACACCTGGCCGAGCCGGCAGCCGTCGAGGAACGGCTCGGCTTCACCGTCGACTTCGGCAACCCCGTGGTGGATCTCGTACGCCTCAACCTGGTGTCCGCACCAGGTACCCACCGGCCGCTGAAGCACCTTGTCAGTCTCAAAGCTGATCTTGACCGGTAGCAGGCCGAGCCCCGCGATCATCCCCCTACCTGACTCAACCGAGTCGTCGATCGCCTGGGCCAGCATCTGATAACCACCGCAGATACCCAATACCGGCGTACCACGCCGGACCCGATCGTGGAACGGCTCAGCAAGTCCGGTTCGACGCAGCCACCCAAGATCACTAACAGTGGACCGAGTACCAGGCAGCACCGCAAGATCGGCGGCGGCCACGGCGCCGGCATCGGTGGTGATGAACACCTCTATTCCTGGCTCAGCC
>DATCXA010000417.1:0-2237 GCA_036566085.1 Propionibacteriaceae bacterium | reverse complement strand
ATCGACTGTCGGCTGGAGTACCTGGACCGTTCCGCGGAAGAGGATGTCGATGTGGTCGCCGGGCTGGACCAGGAAGTCGAGGCCCGTGACGCGCTCGACCTGGAAGGCGATGGCCTTCTCACCAGCTTCGAGCTGGCAGGTGATGCAGAGGTTCTTGCCGGAGCCTCCACCCAGTGCTTCGGAGCTGACCTGGCTCCCGGCTGGGATCGGGAAGAGCGCCGGTGCGCCGGTCAGGGCCGAGGGATCGGCGATCCGAGTTCCCACGACTGCCTCGGGCGCGACCTCGTCGGTGTCGACCAGGTCAGGCGTCACGGAGTCGCCGATGGCGATGTCCGACTTGGCGACGATGACCGTGACGGTCCGCTTTACTTCGTCTTTCGGACCCGTGCTCTGCCCGAGCAGGACCACGATGCCCACGAACGCCAGGACGGCGAGCAGGACGCCCACGAGGATGACCAGGCGATTGGAGCGCTTCACAGTATTTCCCTTCGAGCAAGGATGATGACAATCCGGCCGTGCAGTGTGTCCGACGTTGTGACTGCGGTCAACAGTCTACGAGCCAGCTACAACCGACATCGACCGGACTTATCGGCTATGGAGCGGTTGGTACCTCAGAGGTGAACAGCTCCCGTACGTGCGGAGGCCCCCGGGAAATCCCGGGGGCCTCCACTGTGTCTAGCGATGCCTGGTTGGGCTCAGGTGCCCTGCAGGTTGTCGCCGACGTTCTGGAAGATCTGGCTCACGATCGGGCCCAGGAAGAGCAGGGCCACGATCACGATGATCGCGATGAGGGCCAGGAGCAGACCGTACTCAACGAGAGTCTGGCCGTCCTCGTCCTCGCGTCGGAGCTTGGTGAGAAGAGTGCTGATGAACTGAAGCATTCCTTGCGTTACCTCCTTTCCTTCGGGATAGGCGCCGGCAGCGTAGAGGTGCCAAGGCGAGCCTGAATATGACCCGATGGTCCCAATCGTGCCAACGCCGGGTGCGTACCTTTGCGCAGGCCCGTTCGTTTTGTCAACCCCCTCCGAACCCTCTGGCAAGCACAAGAGCCGCGCTGCTGCAGCGCGACTCTTGTGCCGGAGGAGGAGATGAATGCCGTCCCGGATACCCGGTGACGTCAGGCCCGCAGACTAGACCGGCCCGGCACTGCTGCCCATGGCGCAGGAGTACCGGCCGGCCGATGACTTACGGCGCTCAGTCCTCGGGAATCTTGATCCAGCCCTGACGCATGGCGTAGACCACGGCCTGGGTCCGGTCGTTGACGGAGAGCTTGCGCAGGATGCTCGACATGTGGTTCTTGACCGTCTGCTCGCTGATCCCCAGCGCGTAGGCGACCTGCTTGTTGGTCATCCCCTGGGCGATGTTGTCCAGGATCTCGACCTCGCGCGGCGAGAGCGGCGCGAAGATCGGCTGGGCATCGGCCCCGTAGACGGCCAGCTCGCGGAACTCCTTCAGGACCCGGCTTGCGACAGCCGGCTTGCTGAAGACCTTGTCGTTGATGAGGTACTCGCCGGAGCGAACGCGGCGGATGATCGCGATCAGGTCCGTCGGGTCGATGTCCTTGAGGACATAGGCGGCGGCACCGGCCTTGATTGCCTCGAACAGCTGGTCCTCATCCTCGTTCGGCGCCAGGACGATGATCGCCGTGTGCGGCAGCTCCCGCTTGACCCGCTGGGTCGTCTCGATCCCGTTCGGGGTGGGCAGGGTCAGGTCCATCAGGACGACGTCAGGGGTCAGCTCCTGGATGGTGGTGATCGCCTCGCGACCGTTGCCGGCCTCGCCCACGACCTCCATGTCAGCCTCGAGCTCGAGGATGTTGCGGACGCCGCGGCGGAACAGGGTGTGCCCGTCCACGATGACGATCCGCGCCTTGGCGCTGGCCGCTCGGCGGTCGGCCCCCGCGCGGCGTTCGGGTGCTGGCTGTTCTGCCACGATCTTCTCCTTGGCGGCCATGGTAACCATTAGTGAACCTCCGGAATACGTAGAAGGATGCGAGTCCCCTCCCCCTGGCGGGACTCGATTTGGAGCGACGAACCCATCAGCTCAGCGCGCTCGCGCATGAACTGCAGGCCGAAGTTACGGGTGGCGGAGGCGAGTCGCATGACGTCGAATCCTCTGCCGTTGTCGGCGATGACGAGGTGATCGTCCTCAAGGCTGATGCGGACCGTTGTGGCGGCCGCGTGCTTGCGGACGTTCTGGAGGGCTTCCTGGACGACGCGGAGCATCGGCGCCTTGTC
>DATCXA010000760.1:0-7811 GCA_036566085.1 Propionibacteriaceae bacterium | reverse complement strand
GCGACCGTGTTGCAAGCTGCCCGAGAAACCCGCGGCATCGTTACTGCGGAAGAAGCCACTGTGTCGGGCGGACTAGGCGGGGCGGTGGCTGAGACCGTCGCGCAGCACCATCCGGTCAAGATCAAGATCTTGGGCGTGCCGGAGTTCGCACCTACCGGCTCGGCCGGCTTCCTGCTTGATCGCTACGGGATGTCGCCGGAGGGCATTGCCGAAGCCGCGCGAGCCATACTGAGCTAACACGTCCTGGGCATTCAAGGTTTCAGAAGGCGCTTCAGCGAGCCTTGCGTTTCCCAATATTCTCGATCATGGCAAGCGCGGATACCAGTCGAGTACGGCCGGATCGCGCCTCCAGCCGCTCGCGCACCATGTGAACCGCAGTCGTCACGATGGGCAGCACGATCGCGAAGATCAACCAGGACCGCAGCCGAGCGGTAATGAACATCCACATGTCTACTTGCTCCTCATGAGATTTCCTATGAGGGCTGACTACCCCACCCTTTGCCAAGACAAACGCCGCTGGGCCTCTTTGCCCAGACTCAGCTTCGCTCCTGCGCCAGCTCACGGCCTCTTCGGACCACGACGCGCGGCCGTTCCTTGGCTGGTGATGAACTGACGAGGGCATTGACCCAGCTAGCTGGTACGGAGTTATCCAGCAGGACCGACTTCAGGAACAAGGTGGCGGGGATGGCCAGCAGGGCGCCGAGGGGTCCCAGTACAAACGCCCAGAAGATCAGCGACGCAAAGGCTACAGTGGCGCTGATGCCTACGGCGTCGCCAGTGAATCGGGGCTGGATGATCGTTTGCACGACCACGTTGATCCCCGAGTAGACCGCTATCACCGCTATCGCAGAGCCGACGCCACCGTCGAGTAGCGCAATCAAGGTCGGCGGGATTACGCCGAGGATGAAGCCGATGTTGGGGATGTAGTTGGTGACGAAGGCCAGGACTCCCCAGGTTATGTAGAGCGGTACGCCAATGATCATCAGGCCGATCACATCGAGAACTGCGACGATCAACCCGAACAACGTCGTCACGATCCAGTACCTGCGCACCCGACCGCCGAAGTTGATCAAGCCGTCGGCGATGTGCGGCCGGGTTTCCCGGATGACCGCGAGCCTTTCCGGCATGCTGCTTGCGTCGAAGGCTAGGAAGATCACAAAAACGACGATCAGCAATATCAGCGACAAACCACCGCTGATGCCACTGACGAGGGCCTGTGCTGGACCGGCCAGGCTGCTGAGCTGCACCGAAGAGGCCAATCGCTGGAGCTGGGCCTGGCCGAAGCCCAACTGGGCTGCGATGCCAACCAGGTAGTTGAAGATCTCTTGAAATGCGTTCGCATAGTCGGGCAGCTTCTCTACCAGCCGCACCACAGCGAATACCACCGATCCCAAGATCATGGCCAGCAATGCGTAGATCATTAGCAGTGATACCAAACTCGCCAGCCACGAGGGCCACTTGTGCCGTACCAGGAAGCCGCGCAGCGGAGCGACGGTGATCACCAGCGTAATGACCAAGAAGACCGGCCCGACGATATTGGATGTGGCCTGCAGCCCGGCGCCGATCACGATCAACCCGGCTACCACCAAGATCGCAAAGAACGGTGGCCCTGGCCGCTGACCGGCTTGCGGCATAGGGTCGGGACGGGCCTGCGCCTCGACAGTCTTGCCCGTCATCACATCTCCTCCGATCCCGGATTTCTTGGCACGAACAGGGCGGCTCTACCCGCACGGCCACGGCCGAAACACGCTGCAGTGCGTTATATCGTGTTGGCCAGCGCCACCTAGACTCGTCGGCACCGCACGGCCAGATGCCTTGGCGGGTAAAGCCTTAAGTCCCTTACGGGTACCAGCCGGCCAGTACCGCCACGATCAGCACGATGAAGAAGCCCTCGAGTCCGTGCACGATCACGCCCATCCAAAAGCTGCGGTAGCGCTTGGTTGCCCACGCGATGCCAAACGAGCTGGCGATCATGCTGGGCCAGGCCCAGATCTTGTGTACGTGGTAGAGGCCGAATAGCACCGTGTTCGCAACCCAGTCCCAGCGGCCGAAGACTCCCGCCATGCGGGGGAGCAGTACTCCGCGGAACAGCAACTCCTCGCCGAGAACGTAGTTGAAGAGCATGCTCGTCAGCGCCAAGCCCAGAATCCACCACTGGCCCTGAAACTTGGGATCCGCCAGACCCTGGATGTTGGTGTAGGACGGCTCGTGAAGGAAGGGCAGCCAGTTCGTCCAGGCGCTGTCGAGCCGGGTCGCCAGGTATCCGCCGAGACCATTGGCCGCGAAGGCGGGTATGGCCCACAAGAACAACACCTTTCGCGGTTTGCCGGTACGGGGGTCTCTCGGCAGATTGAGCCAGATCCGCTTTTTGAGGGCGGGCCAGTGCAGGCTGCCCAGCTCGTGGCACAGCACAATCAGCGAGACCACGAATTGCCACATCATTCCGACGACTATCAGCATCCAGTGCACAAGCCCGGGGTGGAGCGATGTGTGAGGGATGAGGGCCGGGCCGACGACCCAGGCCAGCAGTGCCATCGGTGCGGTGGCCGCGGCCCAGATGGCCAGGATCTTGGTCAACGAGTACTGCTTTGAGCTTGCGGTGACCTCAAGCCCGGCTGGTACTGACTGTGTGTTCGTCATGTCCCTCAGCCTCGCGAGATGGCGCGTTGCGCACATCGACCGCAGGGCTCGAGATCGCCGGCTTTGCTACGCCCTGCGGGTTAGGCGCATGTCCGCCTGCAGGGTGATGTATGGCGGCATGAGTGGCCGTACCGTGTTCGCATGGTCAAGAACACGGCGTTGTCAAGGAGCATCATTGATGCCCTTGTTGCGCTTGCGTTCTTGGCTGTCAGCTGGCTCACCACCGCGGCGCCGACGACAAGTGATCCCTTTTACCGGTACACGCCTCGCGACTGGCTTTTCGTACTGTTGTTGATCTTGAGCACAGTGCCGTACGCCTGGCGGCGGCGCTGGCCTACGGCAGCATTCTTGATCAGCATGTGCGCCGTGACGGTGCTGTGGCTGCTGGGTTACAACGCCGGGACCTTGCCGCTGTTGCTGATGTTTGGCGGCTACTTTGTGGCGGTCGCTCGGCCAACGTGGGAGGTAGTGCTGTGCTCTGTGGTGGCGCTTGGCTGCTTTGCGCTGCTGTGGGCGGGCGGCGGGGCACCGTACGGTCCGCGCGATGCGCTTATTTCCGTGCTCGCTCTGGCGATCACCGTGGGCCTTGGTCGTGCGGGCCGGCTTAGGGTGGATCTCGCGAATGCGCGCGCCCAAGCCGCCGAGGAAGCGGTGCGGCGAAGGTCCAGCGAGGAGCGGCTCCGGATTTCGCGAGAGTTGCACGACATCGTCGGCCATTCGCTGGGCACTATCGCGGTGCAAGCCGGCGTCGGCCGGCACCTGCTGGACACTGAGCCCGAGAAAGCCGCGGAAGCGCTGGACAACATCGCACGAATCAGCCGCAGTTCCCTGGACGAGGTACGCGGCGTGGTTTCCGCACTGCGCGATGACGAGGCGCCTTACCACCCCGCACCTAGTCTGGCCGATCTGCCAGATCTGATCGAGAACGTACGCGCGACGGGGATCACCGTCGAGCTCGCGCTGCCGGATGATCTTGAGGCAATTCCTAAGCAGACTGGCGCCGCTGTGTACCGCATCACCCGGGAGGCGCTCACGAATGTCGTTCGGCATGCGCATGCTTCCGCAGCCAGCGTGCACGTTGATCATCAGGATGGCCGGATTGATCTTGCCATTCATGACGACGGCACTTCAGCCGTTACGCGGGGCGGCTCGGAATCGGGCAAGGGCCACGGCATCGCCGGGATGCGGGAACGTGCCGAAGCCCTCGGCGGCAGCCTCTCCGCGGGGCCGTCTCCAGAGGGCGGGTTTCTTGTGACCGCCAGTCTCCCGATCGGCTCGGATCGACCGCGATGATCTCCGTCGTGGTCGTTGATGACGAGCATCTCGTGCGCTCGGGTTTCGCAGCGCTCCTCGACTCAGATCCCGAGATCACAGTGGTCGGCACGGCGGGGGACGGTGACACAGCGCTGGCTGTGGTACGGCGGGAGCGGCCTGATGTCGTCCTGATGGACATTCGAATGCCCGGTCGAGACGGAGTGAGCGCTACTGCTGCAATCACGGCTGATCCGGCGCTGAGCGAAACTCGGGTACTCGTCTTGACCACGTTCGACCTGGATGAGTATGTCCATGCAGCGCTACGCGCCGGCGCCAGCGGATTTCTGCTCAAGGACGCCCAGCCGGCCGACTTGCTGGCCGCCGTACATCTCGTTGCCGAGGGCGAGTCCGTACTTGCTCCGGCTCTGGTCCGACGGCTGATTGCGGCTTATGTCCAGACGCCGACCAACGCAGCCAGGCCAGCGTGGCTGGATTCGCTGACGCCACGAGAAGTCGAGGTGCTGGTGGCAGTCGCCCGCGGCTTGAGCAACGCCGAAATCGGTAACACGCTGTACATGTCCGCAGCGACCGCCAAGACCCACGTCGGCCGACTTCTCAGCAAGCTGAATGCTCGCGATCGGACTCACCTGGTGATCGCTGCCTATGAGGCCGGCCTCGTCCGCTGAAACCCACTTGTCAGAATCTGAGCACCAAATATGGTGCTCAGATTCTGACAAGTCGGTGGATTAGAGCTCAGCTATCAGCTCATTCAGCTCCTCATGGCTGAGTGCCATGCCCTGGAATGCCGCCAGAGTGTGCATGGGCATCGTGCCGATCACCTTGATCAACTCCGGATCCTGCAGAAGCCGGATGTCGCGTTTAGTCAGCAGTTCCCGGCCACGATCGTCGTCCAACCATTCGTGGAGGGTCGAATCGGGCCCGAGTGGCAGCGACAGCCGAGGCGCATCAACGGTGATCGCTTCAGTGGCGACAAGATCACGCGAAGAGCTGCCCACGGCGATCATGAATTCACCAGATTCCACCACCCACTGCTGTAGGCGCTGAGACCAAAACGCAAATGCTCGCTCGTCAAGGTCACAGCTCACTTGCCGAGTCTCACCAGGCTCGAGGTGTACCTTGACAAATCCCTTCAGCTCGCGGAGCGGTCGGGCTACCGACGCCTCCACATCGCCGACATAGACCTGAACGACCTCTGCGCCGGCCCGCTGTCCCGTATTTGTGACCGATGCCGTCACAGTTGCGGCAAGATCGCCGCCGGCCACCGAACCCGTGATCGAGACGTTTATGTCGTCGATGTGGAAAGTCGTGTACGAGAGCCCGAATCCGAACGGGTAGCTCACCTGCTGGATCAGCTTGTCGTATGCCCGATAGCCGATGAAGATTCCTTCGCCGTAGCGAACGACACCCTCTTCGCCAGGGAAGTTGAGATAAGAGGAGTTGTCCTGCAGCCGTACCGGAATGGTTTCGGCCAGCTTGCCGGAGGGGTTGGCGACCCCTAGCAGAAGATCAACAGCCGCCCCTCCGGCCGCTTGTCCGGACAGCCAGCACTCCAAGATTGCAGCTACCTTGTTCTCCCAGGTCGATACTCGTACCACCCCGCCATTGGCCAAGATCACAATCAGCCGATCATGTACCTCGGCAAGGGCATGCAGGAGCACCAATTGGTTGGCGGGCAGATCGATATGGATGCGGTCGAAGCCCTCTGATTCATCCTCACCAGGCAAGCCGAGAAATACCAGGACATGATCAGCTTCGCTTGCCAGTTCGACCGCCTCTTGGCTGAGCTGTTCGTCGTTGTCGGTGGTTCCGATGCCGAAACCAGCGGCAAACCGCACCTCGGCTTGTCCGGCAAGTGCCGACTGCAATTCATTCAGTGGCACATCAATCAGAGTGGGATTGACCTGCGAGCTGCCAGCGCCCTGGAACCGCGGCGTACGAGCGAACTCACCGATCACGGCCACGGTGCTGCCCGACGCCGGCTGCAGCGGCAACACGTTGCCGGCGTTCTTCAGCAGCACCGCCGACTCATGAGCCGCACGGCGGGCCAGCGCATGATGTTCGTCGAAGTCGAACTCGCCCCGGGCGGCGAGCGCAGGCTGGGAGCGATCAACCAGCTTCAGCACCCGGCTCACCGAATCATCGACGATGGACTCGTAAAGTGACCCATCGCGTACGGCGGCGACGATGGCTGCATCACTGACTCCTAGATTGGGCGGCATTTCAAGATCAAGACCGCCTCGTAGCGCCGCGACTCGATCATGCACCGCACCCCAGTCCGAGACCACAAGACCCTCGAAGCCCCACTCCTCGCGCAGCACTTCGGTCAGCAGCCAGTAGTGCTCGGAACAATAAGTGCCGTTGATCTTGTTGTAGGCGCACATCACCGTCCATGGCTGAGATAGCTTCACTACTCGCTCGAACGCCGGCAGATAGACCTCCCGCAGCGTCCGATCATCGACCTCCGCACTTACCCGAAGTCGATCATCTTCCTGGTTGTTGGCGGCATAGTGCTTCAGCGACGTACCGATCCCTTGACTTTGGGTGCCTTGCACCATCGCAGTCGCTAGTTCTCCGGCCAGCCACGGATCTTCGGAGATGTACTCGAAGTTTCGGCCGCACAATGGCGACCGTTTCATATTGATTCCGGGCCCGAGGACGACCGATACGCCCAACTTCTTCGCCTCTCGGCCCAGCGCCTCGCCTACCGTTCGAAAGAGCTCGGGATTCCACGATGAGCCGAGCGCCGAGGCCGTCGGGAAGCATGTCGCGGGCGCGCTTCCGCCGATTCCCACATGGTCGGCTTCTTCTAGCTGGGCGCGCAGACCGTGCGGACCATCGGAGACCATGATCTGCGGGATTCCGAGTCGCTCCACCGGCGCCGTGTGCCAGAAGTCGGAGCCGAGGCATAAGGATGCCTTCTCCTCCAGCGTCAGTTCTGAGAGTCGGTTAGTGAAGTCGTTTGCGACATCGGACACGACGAACTCCTCCTAAGAAGAATGGAATCGGACGCCTCAATCACATCACCGGCAAGTCAGCTGCGTGCCTCGGGGCCCTCGGAGGCTTGGCGGTGCTCGAGAAAGAACCGCAGCATCTCGGCGGACGCGTCAGGACCACGGCCGTCGGTGTAAGAACCCACCGGGCTGCCGCCGAACCAGGCATGTGAACCGCCATGAACGATCCACTGCTCGGCTATGACCGTGCCGTTTATATCTCGGTAGATTTTGCGGCTATGACTGCTGCCGGGAGTCACTCCGCCGTCGAAGCTGGGGCTCGCCGCTACCCGGGAGGCAATGAGTCTGTCGGCGTTCACGGGCGCCACGATGTTGTCTCGATCGCCGTGAAAGACGATGAGCGGCAGGTCAATGGTGGCTCCGGCTGTCCCGCCGCTTCGCATCGCCTCGAACGCCGACGAAACATCGCGTGCGGACCGAGGCGCAAGCCCGCTGTGAATACCGACGGCGGCGTACAGGTCAGGGTAAGTCGCAGCCATCACCGCGGCCATCGCGCCGCCCGCAGAGAACCCAACGACGTAGACCTGCGACCGATCGACGGCGTAGTCGCGCATGACCTGCCGCGTAATGCCGGCGAGAATCGCCGGCTCACCCCTATCACGCTGCTGATCCTGGGGACGGAACCAGTTCCAGTAGCGGCCATTGTTCGCCGCAGTCGACTGCTCGGGATAGGCGACGATGAACGTGTGCTGTTCGGCCAAATCGTTCATCCGGGTACCGGCCGCGAAGTCCGTGGCGTCCTGGCTGCCGCCGTGCAGCATGACGATGAGCGGTACTGGCTCGCCCGCGTAACTGGTTGGAATGTAGAGGTCGTACCTCCGCGACCCGGCCGTGTCAGTGTGGGTGAGATGTCGGATCTCGCCGCCGGCCGCGCTTGCCGCAGCC
>DATCXA010000759.1:0-3240 GCA_036566085.1 Propionibacteriaceae bacterium | reverse complement strand
TCCCCGAATGTAGGCCTGCACCAGCTTGCTCGTGAGGTCTGCATCCTCGCCGAAGCCGCCGTTGATCCGAGACCAGCGGGGCTCGGTAGCAAGATCAACTTGAGGGTGTAAGGCGAGCCGAAGGCCGACCGCCAGATACTCTTGGCGAGCGATGTCGCCGAAGCGTTGCACGAGTTCAGCGGAGCCGATCGCTGCCAACCCGAGCGTCTCCGGCCACTGTGAAAAGGCACCTGCCGCAGCAGCGGTGCCTACATTCTCAGTGAAGTGGTGACGTGGATCGGTGGACAATGTCACGGGAATGCCGAGTCTGGTGCTTGCCGCGAGCTTCTGTAGCCGGTTCTGCCACTCCGCCAGCGTCCTGGCATTATCGGCGGCCCGGATCACATTGAAGTGGCTCAGCTGCTGTTCCTTGATCATGTACTCGGCACTGCTGACCCGAAATGCCCAGTCAGGTTCGGAAAGATCACCGGACCCGACGACGATCATGGTCTGGAACAACATGCCGGCCTTTTCGGCCAAGCTCATACGGCTGAGGAGATCCTCAACCCGCCCTTCGACGTGCAAGATCGGATTCCTTTCGACGTGACTGCGGCTAGGGCAAAGCCTCACACCTAGCCTGCAGAACAGCAAGATCAGAAGCCAGGCACTATTGATCAACTACCGAAAACCTACGACACCTGCGTCGCTTATTCTGTGAGGTCCGAACAATCGCGGCGCTGTCGCACGCTGGCGACACGGTCTTGCTGTTGCTGTGGATGTCTTGTGGGTAGGGAGGCCGCGGGCAGATAATCCCGACAGGGAGCAGGTGGTCCGCTATAGCGAGGAGACGGCGTATGACTCGGCTAGACACGAACTTCTTCGACTACACGATCCTCATTATTTATTTCGCCCTAGTCATCGCCATCGGAATCCTTGCCAGGAGAGCCATTGCTACCAGCGAAGATTTCCTGCTTTCCGGCCGATCATTGTCCGCCTGGATCACCGGCCTGGCATTCATCTCGGCCAATCTGGGCGCGATCGAGATTCTCGGCATGGCGGCAAATGGCGCCCAATACGGCCTTTCGACTGTCCACTTTTATTGGATAGGCGCGGTACCGGCCATGGTCTTCCTTGGCCTGGTCATGATGCCGTTCTACTACGGCTCCAGAGTCCGAAGCGTGCCCGAGTACCTGCTTCGCCGGTTCAACCCGGCCACGCACCTCTGGAACGCCCTCACCTTCGCCGTCGCCTCCGTCCTTAGCGCAGGCGTCAACTTGTACGCTATGGCGCTCATCATTGAGGTTCTGCTCGGTTGGCCGACCTGGGTGTCCGTCATTGTCTCTGCAGGTTTCGTGCTCGTCTACATCTTCCTGGGTGGGCTGTCGGGCGCCATCTACAACGAGGTTCTGCAATTCTTCGTCATCATTGCGGGCTTGATCCCAATCGTGATCATCGGCCTCAAGGACATGGGCGGCTGGAGTGGCCTGATGCAGAAGGTGACGAGCCAGCCTGGAAAGGAAAACCACTTCGAGACCTGGGCAGGCACCGCGGTGGGCAACTGGACGAACCCACTGGGTGACTGGATTGGCATTGTGATGGGCCTGGGGTTCGTGCTGTCCTTCGGCTACTGGACCACCAACTTCGCCGAGGTGCAGCGCGCGCTGTCGGCGAAGAACCTCTCGGCTGCTGAGCGCACGCCGCTGATTGGGGCGTTCCCGAAGATCTTTATCCCCGCCCTAACTATCATTCCCGGACTCATCGCCGTCGCGCTGGTCCCGAAGCTCGGTACCGGGGATCTGAAATACAACTACGCGATCCCAATACTGATGAACCAGTACCTTCCGAACGGGACGCTGGGTATCGCGCTGGCCGGCCTGCTGGCGGCGTTCATGGCCGGCATGGCGGCCAACGTGAGCTCCTTCAACACCGTGGTCACCTATGACATCTGGCAGGACTACGTACGCAAGCACCGGCCCGATGGCTACTACTTGAACGTCGGCCGGGTCGTCACTGTCGCCGGTGTCTTGATAGGCATCGGGACAGCGTTCATAGCGGCTGGATTCAGCAACATCATGGTCTACATCCAGACGCTGTTCTCCTTCTTCAACGCGCCGGTTTTCGCGACCTTCATCATCGCGATGTTCTGGAGGCGCACGACCCCATGGGCTGGGTTCTCTGGTCTCGTCGCGGGGTTCCTCGGGGCCTTAGCGTTCCAGTACCTCATCGGGCCGAACATCGCGTACTTCTATCCGGGTGGTGACACCTCTGGCGAGATCAACGCCCAGATGCTCAACTTCTATGGAGCCATCGTCGCCTTTGTCGCCGACGCCGTCGTGACGGTGGTTGTCACCCTGTTCACCAAGCCCAAGCCGATAGAGGAGCTTGCCGGACTAGTCTGGGGCGTACCCGATCCTGATGCGGGTGATCCGCATGAAGGCTACGTACGCCGCTGGTGGGAGTCGCCGAAGCTCCTCGGCTTCACCGCACTCGGCATGGTACTCGTCTTATCGATCCTCTTCGCCTAGGAAAGGAGGAGATGAAATGGCTGGCTCAGATTCAACCCCACGCCGTCATCTGCCACACGGATACGACAAGCTGCCACCCGATTTTCACAAGGTCGATACGCGTCCGGAGGGTGCCAGGGAGAGTGATGAGTGGGAAGTTACCCACTCCGCAGCCAGCAAGCTATTCGATCTGCGGTTCTTGATCGGTGGTCTCTTCACTGTGTACGGAATCATGCTGACGATCTACGGATTCTTCACCTCGCCTGAAGAAAAGGCGAAGGCGGCCGACATCAACATCAACCTCTGGCTTGGCATCTTCATGTTGTTGGTCGGTATCTTCTTCCTGGTCTGGGCGAGGCTCAGTCCACAGAAACCGCCTGAGCCGAACTTGACAGGTACCGACCGGCCAATGATGCATCACTGAATCATCAGGTCACGAGTAGCGCCGCGGCGAAAGCAATCGCCGCGGCTGCCGTGCAGATCAGCAGCATGCCGAGACCGTTGAAGGCCGCTGCGATATATCGGTGATCTTCGATCAGCCGGACCGTCTCAAAGCTGGCCGTACTAAATGTGGTGTAGCCGCCGAGCAACCCAGTGCCGACGACCAGTTGCCATTGATGCGATACCAGCTGGCTCGTCGCCACGCCGGTGACTAACCCGAGCAGGAACGAGCCCGTGACATTGATGACGGTAGTGCCCACCGGATAGGTCGACTTGACTCGCGCCCGGATCAGTCCATCAAGGATGAGCCGCAGCG
>DATCXA010000743.1:0-3248 GCA_036566085.1 Propionibacteriaceae bacterium | reverse complement strand
ACGAATGCCGATGGCGGCCCTTCGCATGGGCGAGGAAGTGTGATGCTGCGATGAGACGTGTCGACGCCGGGTAGATGCGGTGCCGTGCTGACGGGATAGTGCCCAGGTTGAAAACTTCCGAAACGGGGCCGCTGCTCGAGGCCAGAGAGTGAAAGCGTCGTCGTCATCCGATGCCTCGGCATCACTCAAGGCTGCGAGGTCGGAGTGGGTGATGTGCCACTGCACCGATTCCTGCACCCGTATCGCCGGGTCGCCCGATTGCCAACCGAGCAGTTCGTGAGCGAGATGCACCGAAGCGAGGAGGTGTTGCGGGTGGGCCTTGCTCAAAGACAGGTCCCCCGGCACGACGGAATCGGGCACCCGGACCAATTCTGTATCGGCCTTCGCGGGATCCAGTATCTGGCGACACCAGGCGGTTATCGGCAGCACCCGCTCTTCTCCGATGCTTACCGCGCGTCCGTCCGCGGTCCTTTGGTCGATCGCAGCAAGCACGGCTGACGCGACGTCATCGACGTGTGCTCGAGTCCAGAGCAGTGTCCCTTCACCCACCGGGATCTGTGTCCTGCCGCCGAGCGCTCGCCTCAGGATCGGACCCTCGCGTAGTTGGTCGTCATGGGGCCCATAGACCATGGGAAGGCGAAGCACAGCAGCTCCACGTCGCAGCCATCGCTCCTCCACGTCGGCTTTTCATAGTCGTCGGGCACCCCGGCGTACCCTTTCCCTCGATACGGATATCGATCGCGGCGCAACTCGGAATCCTCGTCCAGAGGAACCGGACGTCGCATCGGCCGGCACGCAGCGCGGCAATTGCCTGGGCGGAGTGGTTATCGTCGAACCGGGCGAACACCTCTCACCTGGCCTGGTGATCAGCGGCAGCATGGGGTTTCGCGATTTCTTGGCGGGAGCGATCGATCCGGAAGCAGCCGCCGAGTCCGTGCGATCGAACTGCAAGGGGATCCAGAGGTTCTGCGTCTTTTTACCACCGTTTTCACGGTGTCCTACGGGGCACGAGGCGATCACTTCACGCCCAGCGAACGCTCCAGCACCACCCCACCCAACTAGCAATCTGTAAAGAGTAAAAACCATGCCGCCAGATCGCCCGGCGAATCAACGACCATCCGCCCAGCAGGTCTTGGACAGGTCCGATAGCAGAGACTATTTCATGAAGCTCAATGCCGCCCAACGCGGTACTCATGAGCACAAATAGAGCCAGTCGCGACCCCTTGAGGCCGGAGTCGACGAGGGCGACCAGGCGATAGCGGAGTCGGCCGGCGAACACGAACTCGATCATTGTCCCGAGTCCACGTTCAGTCCTGAGAAGCCGCGCCGAGTGTGCGCTGTGCCCGCGACGATGAGTTAGTTAGAGCGAACAACTACGGCGCGCGATTGCTCCTAGACCGTTCGCAGCGCTTCAGTTCGTCCGGCTGCCATGGAACCGTGTCGATGGGGAACATTCAACAGCCGAGCGGCAGCACGACGAAAGGCAACCGCTGACGTGTCGGTGATGCCTTAATGATGGAATCGGGCATTCTTTGGTTTGATTCATTGGTCCGATTCGAGCCGAAGCCCTCGTTTCTGAAATCCAGCGACCAACATTCTGACTTCGGAATCGCTCGGTTCCACCGCGGCGTCCTTCAGCCATTGCCTGACGACCGCTTCAGCGTTGATGTTCGGATACCGATGCACGTCAGCGGCGAGTTGATCGAGAAGTCCACGTATCTTTTCTTCTGGCGTCGCGTCGGTTGCGCCGTCCATTACCGGGAAGCGTTCCTCGCGGCTCTTGGGCTCAGTCACTGCGCCACCCCCTTTCGGTCAAGGATTCACTTCCGGACAATAGCCCCAGCGCCTGGCGAGCGCCTGCCAGGCTGGTCCAGATGTCGATCGAGTTCTGTGAAGGGAGCGACTCCGATGCCGCCGTTTTCTACAAGCTCTGACTGTCGAGACTCAGACGCGAAACGTCTACTCGTGGATATCCGTTGGCGACGATTCGCAAGTCAGCGCGAGAGTGCTGGCCTTGTGTCGATTCGGTGGAGCAGACTGTGCTTCTGAAGTTGCTTCGGTCACTTCTGCGTAAGTTTTCGGGCCCGGCGGGGTCCGGTGCTGCATGTCGCGATCGACGAGGGCGCAGGCACTGTGGTGGTGCTGGTGCACGGCATCGCCTCCTCCCACGTGACGTTCGAGAATGTCGTGCCGCTGCTGCGCCCGACGCACCGCGTGACCTAGGCATTTCGCTCACCAAGACGCCTGTCGGACATCCGAATGGGAAAGGTTCGCACGCGATGCCCGACCCATCTCTTCCGCGGAAGCGTGGATCTAGGCTGAGCACGTTTCATTGACCGTTCCCGATTTGATGTCGGGCGACCGTGACTTCTCGTTACATTTGACTGGTGCAGAATCATACGCACGACGTAACCGTCGGCTCCAAGCTGGTGCGGAAGAAGTACGTAAATTTGGCAGATGGGGAACCGGAGCGCGAGTGGTTGTGTCTCTCGTTACTTGCAAGGCATGCATCGGGTGTCGCCCCTCACCCGATCCGGTTCACTCATGAAGGCGATGCACCAGTGGTGGTCATGGAGAGGCTCCCGGGTAATCCGCTCCGCAACGCGCCGGCGTCCGCGGATCAGATAGCGGCGCTCGGACGCGCATTGCGTCGTATCTATGCAGTTCCGATGGAAGCGATCGAAGTGTCGGGGCTGAGAGAACGGAAAGTCGGGCCAACAGAGATCGCGAACGTCCTGCGTTCAGCTCTGAACGTGCCGCGGGACCTATCCGAATGTGACGATCCGCAGCTCGTTAAGCAGGCGCTTGACCTGGCGCAAGGTCACCTCCGCAGCCCCGGCACCGTGCCGATACCTCGGCTGACGACTATGGGAATCGCTGACCTGAATCCCGCCAACGTACTTTGGGACGGGAAGGAATGTCGACTCGTTGACTTTGAAGACGGCGGCCTCACGGAACCGGCCTTCGAGCTCGCAGATCACGTCGAACACATCGCCACTCGCCTCGCCGACGTCTACTCGCCTGAGCCGCTTGTAGAGAGTGTTTCGCTCACCGACCATGAACGCCACCGCTTCCGGCAGTACCGGATACTCTGGGCGACTTTCTGGCTTATCAAATTGCTACCCGGCAACAGCGGGTCCCGGATAAACCCGGCCGGAACCACCGAGATGCAAGCACGCCATCTCCGAAACCTCCTCAGCGGTATGTTGCACGATCAGTGACGTGGTCTAGCCATGCCGCCTCCGGCT
>DATCXA010000726.1:0-7810 GCA_036566085.1 Propionibacteriaceae bacterium | reverse complement strand
AACGCCAGCGGCACCACCCCCGACGAAACCGCCTACGTCGGCGACCGCATGGACAACGACATCAAACCCGCCGCCGCAGCCGGCCTCCACACCATCTGGATCCGCCGAGGCCCCTGGGGCTACATCACCCACACCCCCGGCTGTGCCGACGTTGAGCTTGCAACCCTCACCGAGCTGCCCGACAGGCTCAAGCCCGTGGGGGCGTAGGTTCGAGAAGGGGATCGCGTGCTACGGTGGTAGCCACCTTACTTCGTAGCCCTATCCAAACGTTCCGAGCGTCAACCCGGAGTGCGAGCCCTTAGGTGGGCTCATTTTGTTATCGGGATGGCAGCACGCCCGTTCAGTGGAGGGCTCAATGCTGTCAGTTAGCATCTATCCCGTTGGCCTTGCTTCGCTTTTAACCCTCGCATTCTTGCTCTTCCGCGAGACTGTCCGGCTGATTGTTGCCATTCAGGCAATCAGGAAAGCGCGACGAATCGACATACCACACGTTGTGAATGCATTGTATTCTCACCGTATCGAATTCATTCCTGCTGCCCTGTCGGTCCCGCAGCGAACTTGCAAGCGATGCAAAGAAGTCCCGCCCGAGTTGCGGTAGCGAGACAGTCAAAATAGGTAGAAGCGTTCCCAGTCGTCGGACGTTCTCACGCTTGTTGTTTACGTGGCCGACGCCGAGCCCCTCTGCTCGGCGCCGGCCGGTTGGGTGCCGGTTCCCGAGACAGGGGCGACAGGGCTCGGGACCCGGGGTTCAGGGTGAGCGGGTCGCAGCGGTGAACAGCAGGACGGCGGCTACGCCTAACGCGATCAGCCCCGCTGTGCGCACAAGTCTGGTCGAGGAACAGCGGAGACAGGTCGGACGAGCACGTCGGTGCCGACCAGTAGCCCAGATCTATGGCTAGACTACCCAGGCTGGTACTAGACCCTAGTCTTATCGAGACATCAATGCATAATACGGACACTCCGCGTTCCTCCCCGCCCTGGATGCCTCACGTACCTTGCCGGGATCTCTGTCGTCAGGCGTGCGTATCCCAGCCCTCTGGCAGTTGCATGCCGGTGGCCGTATTGTGCCAGACTACGACGATCGTAAGACCGAGTTTGCGCGGATAGGAACCAGCTTGTGGCGCGAAGTTGCAGTCCTACACGGACAGGTGAAATCACGTGACTATTGAAGTCGATCTCGTCGCCTGGGCCGCTGCCAGACCTGACTGGCAGCGTGACATCCTCATTCGCCTCTGCCAACAGGAGACGTTCCACGAAGGCGCAATCGAAGATATCGCTGATCGTCTCATTGCGGGTACGGGCATCCCGGCGAGAGCACTAACGCCTGCGGACATATCCGGCGATACAGTAACCGCGGGTGGGGTGCAGTTTGCTGCGCTCCACGACCTCACCGGAGTGAACGCGCTCGCATCCGACCAGAAGCTAACTTTCGGCGCGGCGGGGATCACGATCATCTACGGTGACAACGGCAGTGGAAAGTCGGGCTATGCCCGGATCTTGAAAAGCGCAGCCGGTGCCAGGATCCGCGCCGATATCCTCGGCGATGTTTTTGCCAGAACCAGTCCGACCCCGCAGAGCGCAGTAATCGATTACCGGGTAGCCGGTGCAGGACGAGATCAAAAGTGGGAATGGTCCCGGACACCGAACCCACAGCTCCAGCAGGCGCATTTCTACGATGAGGCCGAAGGCGACGCCTATCTCAGCTCCGAATTCGAGATCATGTATCGTCCCTCGGCGCTTGTCTTGCTCGATCAGCTTATCGCGGTCTGTGATGCTGTCCGAGGGGTGCTGGACCAGCGTCTCCGGGACACCGACCGGGCCAAGCCCACGTTGCCGGATGTGCCAAAGGACACGCGTGCGTACCGCCTCTTGGCCGGTCTCAAGAGCCTCGCAGGTCTCGATCCGGAGACGGCCGAAGCCACCATCGAGGAACTATGTGCTGTTGCTCCGGACGCCAGCGAAAACCTTGCCAGATTGCTGTCCGAGGAGGCGCGACTGAAGGCAAGCGATCCGACTAAGGAACGCGACCGCTTGGCTATCTTGGCAGGCAGGATTGAAACCATCGCCACCTACTGTGACCGATTGGCAGCTGCGCTGACGGCAGATGCGATTGGCGAACTCGGTAAACTTCGTACGTCCGCGATGGAACTGCGCACTGCTGCCATGGTGGCGTCGTCTCAGAATTTCGATGCCGAACCAGTGGGCGGTGTTGGTAGCACGACGTGGCGGGCGTTGTGGGAAGCCGCCCGTACCTTCTCCGAGACTGAGGCCTATCACGGTCATGAATTCCCGGTTACGGGCGACGTGGATCGGTGCGTGCTGTGCCAGCAAGTATTGTCTCCGGAGGCGGGTGACCGATTGCGCCGTTTCCAAGCTTTCATGACCGCTACGACCGAGCGCGACGCGGTGAAGGCCGAACGAAGGCTAGCGACTGCACGTCAGTCGTTAAGCGATCTCGCACAGATCCCTGCGGCTGTTGTGGCGGCCGGCTCGCAGCTGCGTGCGGCCGACGCGAGTTTAGCCGATACCGTCGATACGTGGACCACCATCGCTACGGCTCGGGCCAGGGCTGCTGTCGACTGGATCGATCGCGTGGTGGAGGCGTCACCGGAACCGGTACCCGAGGGACCTGGCAAGACGCTTACCGACTATGCCCAGCAGATGCGTGAGCAAGCGGCGGAGATCGACGCAACTTCCTTTGCCGAGCAATTGAACGCCGCCTCCGCGCAAGTCGCTGAACTTCAGGGTCAAACCGCCCTATCGGCAAGCAAGGTGAATATGTTGGCAGAGGTGCGCCGACTCCGTGCGCGTGCCCGGATCGAGGTGGCAAGGAAGGCGACTGATACTGGCGCAATTACTCGGAAGTCGTCAGATCTGACTCGCGATCATGTGACACGAGAGGTACGCGACCAGTTCACGCGCGAATCCGAGCGGTTGCGACTCAGCCGCATCACACTCGATGACACGAGTGGCGTCAAAGGTCGGCTTCTGCACCGTCCCGCACTACTGGGCGCTGTGCGGCCCGCCGCCGTCACCAAGGTGCTGAGCGAGGGTGAGCAAACCGCACTTGGACTTTCTGGCTTCTTTACCGAAGTGGTGTTCGATACAAGCAAGTCAGCCGTCGTGCTCGATGATCCGGTCACCTCACTGGATCACGAACGGCGCTCTCTCGTGGCAAAGCGACTGGTGGAGTTGGCCGCCGATCGGCAGATTGTGGTGTTCACCCACGACGTCACCTTCGTCGGTGACTTGATACAGCACGCCACCGAGGCAAATCTGCCTATCACGGAGCGGTGGATACAGCGCAACGGTGATCTGCTTGGTGTCTGCGCGGACAAGCATCCCTGGAAAGCCAAGGACGTTGACACGCGAATCGGCGTGCTGACGACAGACCTGGCCGAGATCAAACGGGAACGGGCCAACTGGGATCAGGAGGTATACGAAGAGCGCTGCGCCTCATGGGCGGGAAAGCTTTCCGAAGCGTGGGAACGAGCGGTCAACCTGGGCATCGTCAACGAGGTCGTTGACCGCGGCACATCACAGGTGCGCCCCAAGATGTTCCGCATCCTCGCAGCCATCACCGAGCAGGACAACAACGAATTTCAAGCAGGATATAGTCGTTGTTCTGAATGGGCCCGCCGCCACGACAAAGCGCCGGTAGTCAACTTCGTGCCACCGGCGCCGATCGATATGGAAGTGGAACTTGAACGATTCCGGGTTTGGTTCAAGCGGATCAAGGGTTATCGCAAAAGTAGATGACCAAGTCATGCTGGAACGAAAGCTAATTCGGCGTGCTGGGGCCGGCGTGGAGCCCCTCTACTCGGCGCCGGCTGGTCTGGGTACCGGTTCCCGAGACCGGGGGCGACGGGTCTCGGAAACCGGAGTCATGGTCGGGTACGGGTCACGCCGGCCAACAGCAGCACGGCGGCTACGGCTAACGCGATTGCCCCGGCGCGCGCCCGAACCACGTCGAGGAGCAGGGGGACCAAGCGGACGAGCACGCCAGCGGCGACGAGCAGCCCCGGCGGCGCTAAGGGCTAGCGAGCCCAGGCACGAGCCGTGCGGGCGAACCTCGTAGCGATTCCGGCCGACCCGGCGGACCTGCCACCAGGTCACCGGGTACTCCGGTGCCGGCCGACCCGAGGTGCCGGGCGCATTGATCGGGGTGAGGCGAGGTGTGTCATCGGTGATGCCTCTGCGTCACGAGGGGAACGGCACCGCCCACGCAAGCTAGGTAGTGTTAGGAGTTCTAATGACTTGCTTCACGGTGAACAGTCGAGGCAGGATCTTCCGATCATCAACGTTCGGTGGGGGTCGCCGTGGACGAGATCGACGCGCTCGGGATGTTCTGGCTCCCGGCACACCCGGAGGATGCGCTGTCCGGCCGCCTCCGGTTCGAGGTGGCGGATAGCATCCGCCTATCCTTGGTCGGGTGCTTCGATAATCACCCACAGGAAGATGAACCGATTGTCGGGCTCGTCGACGGCAAGGCCGTCACCCTGCGGCGCTGGTTCGAAACGAGCCGGCGGGTCCCGTCCGGCGGTGTCGCGGAGACCAGCTATCTCGCAAACGAGATTTTTGTCGGGCATCACTTCGATAAATCGAAAGTCGAATTTCAGGCCGCTTTCGTAAGCCTCCGTGGTCTCGCCGCCTGGGTCGGCCGTACCGGCATAGTGCAGCAAGAACCGGCCGATCGCGTGCCCAACAACCAATCGTATCGGATCAGATTCGACCCTCTACCTAGCCAGACTCACGAATTCTCTCGTGGACGTGTTGTATTGAGGTATCGGTGGCAGCGTGGCGGCGACCACCTGCAAGGGGTGTTCGTTCGAGACTGGCCCGAGATTGGGATCGAGTACAACGAGGTCCAGGATTTTACAAGCATACAGAATGACATCAGCCGCCTTCAAAACCTTCTCGGCCTCTGCCTGGACTCGCCTGCCACCGTCGAGCGGTTAGCCGTCCGGCATCCAGATATTCGAGAAATGATGCTCTCTGGCGAAGACACCGGATTCGCGAAAGAGATCGAATTTCGGGCTCCGCTCCTGCGGCCACCAGACTCGACTACTCACGCGAAGTCCGATTGGCCCAGGATGCTTCTGACCTTCGACGAACTTGGTGGTCTGGCGACGATAGCTCGCTGGCTGGATCGCTCGGTCATTTTCCAAGAAGCTCTCAACTCGCTCATGAGCGTGAAGCATGCACGGCAGATCTACGCGGAGAATCGGTTCCTGAACATCATCCATGCGGCCGAGGGTTTTCACCAAGTCACTCAAGGCGGCTCGTATATGCCCGAAGAGGAGTACGCAGTTCTGCTCAAGCTCCACTTCGCCAATACACCGCACGAGCATCAGGCCTGGCTGATGGATAAACTCAAGTTTGCCAACAGTGCGCCTTTGGGTAAGCGGCTCCGTCAATTGGCGAGCAAGGCCGCGCCGGTCACCCGTGAACTCATCGGGACCAAGGATCATTGGACGTTCACAGTCGCGCAACTCCGAAACGTCCTGACTCACCTTGGCGCAGACGCTCTGCGCCTCAGGGATGGGGATCTCCTGTACCTGGCGGAATCCGTCTATGCCGTGGTGAGCGTCTGCATGTTGCTTGAGTGTGGTGTGGAGCCAAACATGATTGCAGCCAACATCGATCGCGGGAATTTATTCTGGTACAAGGATCGTCTGCATGAGACTGTGAGTAGACTACGGCAACAGCTTCGTCAACAACCTTAGACTTCCCCGCGCAAGCTCGGCGCATCAGCCGGGAAGGAGCAAAGTGACGGATCTGCCGGATAAGATTCTGACCGACCTTGGTCGCGTAGTGATCAAGGCTGCTGACCTTGAATCTGCGCTTGGAGTTTTGGCCGGTCACACGCACGGTCTAAATATGATGGATGTATTGGGTAGGCCAGGCGGAGCGCTTCGCGCCGCACGGCGGGCAGTAGACGATATGCAAGAGGCCGAGCGGCAGTATTTCTCCCCGTGGATCGAGCGGGCGGCAGAGCTGCTTACACGACGGCACCTTTTCGTCCATGCCATGTGGGGTTCCATCGCGCACGCGACCGAGACCCCTAGTATCCTTGCAATCCATATGAGGACGTTCACTCATACACCTGTCGATGGGCCGACGCTGCAATCGTTTATCGATGACCTGACTGAGACCCGTCGGGCTATAGTCCATCTCCTAATCGCCAAGATAAACGGGCGTCCGTTAGGCGAACCATAACTGGACGCATCGCATAGATTGGTGACCATCTATTCTGACTCAACGACCTTGAGGCCAAGGTCAGACCCCGGACTTCTGTATGGGTAGGCATACGAAGCGACGGACAGTGCGCAGTGGCCGCCCGCAAGACTTCTTCATCCCAGACGGCGGTCAGGTATGTCAGTTGATGCCGCTGACGGACGGCCACAATGGGACGGCCCACTGTGCAACTCGCTTGACGTGAGAGGCACGAACGGTCGGACCACACAGCCGAGGACCGCGCCACCAGCCCGCCCACGCGGGACGCCTGGGTATCCGGCACCGGGGCGCGTTCGGGGCGGTCGCAGGCCCCGGGTGCCGGACGTTCATCAGCGCCTGGCCGTCACACGGTGTCGGCCTGCTGGGCGGGCGCGACGTGGCGAACGGGTCGTGATCGACAGCGCCCACGCACCAGCGACGGCACCGACCGCGAGCGCGGCGACCAGGGCCAGGAGCACCGTCGCCAGTGGGACGCAGCCGGCCATCAGGCCGCCGTGAACCGGGGGCCGGCCGGGGTAGCGTACAACTCGGCGGCCATCGCCCGCCTGGTCGGACACGGATACTCGGGAGCCTTGCGCCACCACCGCCACCGGCGAGGCCGGCACTCCGCACACACCAGGCAGTAGCCCTCCGGCCCCGGCTCATGCAACGCGGCCACCGCCAACACGGCCCGCCCGAGAACCTCCGGTGGCGCATCGACGATTACCTCCGCCAACCGAGGGCGCTCGTCCGCTGTCTCCGCGGCTGCCCGTTCTTGGTCGTGCAGTTCCGCGGCACGCTCGTACTCGTCGCCGGCCAAGAACCCGGCTTGCACGTCGTCGATCGCGTCGAGCACCACGGCCCTCCACAGGTAGATGTCCTCGGCGCGTCGCGCGCCTGCATCTATCCCAGTCGTCGTGGGAGCTATGGCGAAGGTCTGGGAGCTAGTCCGCTCCGCTGGCACTTCTCTGGTCCGCCTACCACCGGTGCCCTGTCCCTGGTGGTGCCCGCCGACGGCTGGCAGGATGGACCTATGACACCGCAGACCCGAAAGGCCAATGGGGCGTAGACCGCCCGGGGCCGTGCGCGCGACGCTACGGCAGAAGTCACGCGAACGTATCCGTCCTATCGATGGCATCTCATCTCGTACGCGCTTCGCCATCGATCGGATGGAGTCGCAGCATCTGTGGCGGAACGCGGTCGCAGACGCTCTCATCCGATACCGCAACCTGCTACGCAGGCCAGGCCGCTACCTCTATATCTCGTGGTCGGCGGGATGCCCGATCTGCGAAGATCACGAAGCGCGCGATGTCCTGGACGAGGCGCTCCGCAGGCTGCCACCACGGGCGCGTGCCGACCTCGCCGGCCTCGTGACCCCACTCGACGAGGAGTTCCTCCACCGGACGCTGCCAGACCCACTCGCACACCGGGACCCGTGGCGAGCATCAGCATGGTGGCGACAGCGCATCTCCCAGAAGTGACCAGAGGCGCCACGCTGACCGGACGGTGCACCCCGATCGGACAGGGGACCGCCAATCATCCATGTCCTGTGAGGAGTTTCCTTACTCGGGTCAAGGACCGGCGGCCTTCGGCC
>DATCXA010000711.1:0-4120 GCA_036566085.1 Propionibacteriaceae bacterium | reverse complement strand
CCAAGGAGCCACCACCCAGCGCTTCCAACGGCAGCCGTTCTCAACCGTCACGCGCTGGACTCCCTCATAGTGTGTCGCTCGGCCGGGCGGTTGCGCCGGAACCCGCAACCGCCAGAGGTAGGCGACCCTGCACAGCTCCGGGCGCACCACTCGCCCGCGTTTCCAGGCAGAGTTCTGCCTGACACGGAAGAGGTCAGTGGGTTCAAATCCAGTGTCGCCCACCACCATTACCCCTAATCAGACCGCACTTTGCGACAATCTCCAGGCAGGTCTACGTTGGATGTCTTGCTAGACGAGTTAGCAGTTCCGGTTGATCCTTGATGAGCTCCAGCCACGACCGCTTGCCGCACTATGCAATCGCAGCTATTAGCGGGCAGCTGTCCGACTGCGCCGCGCGATCAGCTTTCCGAGCTCCCACAGCAGCAGTAACCCAACCGCGGCCACCAAGCCAATACCCCACTGCGCAAAGGTCAGTTCCTTCGTCCCGAGCAGCCGGTTCAAGAAGTCCGCTTGAGTGATCAGGTAGGCAAGGGCAATCTCCACAAGCGCGGTCTTGTTCATTCGCGAGCTGTTGAACGTGTCAACACTGAACACCGTCCCCTTTTCGCTGCGAGCCTCGTACGCCGCAACGATCAGCATCAGAGAAAAGCCAACCAGACCGATCGATTGGCCGATCACAAGGTCGCCGTAGTATCTCTGGCCAACCAAGATCAGCAGCAGGTTGGCGATAGCAACGTACAGTCCGCCAAGGCCACAGGTGATCATCATGCCTTTGGTCAAGATCGATTCGCTGCGCGGACGAGGGTGGCGAGCCATCAGGCCAGGAGTTTCTTCGTCGAAGCCGAGTGCGACACCGAATGGCGCGTTGACGAGGAAATTGATCCAGAGAATCTGTGCCGGCGTGAACGGCTGACCGGCTGCCAGATTGAGCAGCGTGGCGCCGAGAAAGGTCAGGACGAACGCGACCAGCTCGAGCAGCACAAAGCGAATGAACTTGTTGAGGTTGTCGTAGAGTTTGCGGCCCTGCTCGACGGCATAGACGATCGTCGCGAAATTGTCGTCGGAGAGAATCATTCGGCCGGCATTCTTCGCGACCTCGGTGCCGCTGCCCATTGCGACCCCGATATCTGCCGCCTTGATCGCGGGCGCGTCGTTAACGCCATCGCCCGTCATAGCCACGACATCGCCCTTATCCTTAAGAGTCTGCGCGAGCAGCACCTTGTGCTCAGGCGCCACACGGCCCACGACGCCGATCGAGTCGATCCGGTCCCGCCGCTCCTGCTCGGAGAGCGCGGCGAAGTCCGCACCGAGGATCGCATCACCGCCGATGCCGAGTTGCTTGGCAATCGATGCGCCAGTGACCACGTCATCGCCGGTGACCATCCGCACCCGTATATGCGCCTGCTGGGCGTTCGCAACGGCTGCTTTGGATTCCTCCCGTGGCGGATCGACCATGGCGACCAGGCTGGTCATCTCAAGATCGTGAATGTGGGCCAACAAGTCGCCATACGGATCAAAGCGCGTCGGGTCGAGGTCACGGAACGCGCCAGCCATCACTCGAAGGCCGGCCGCGCCCATCCGGGCTACGTTCGCCTCGGCACGATGCCTCAGGTCGTCGTCCCAAGGGATGCTTGTCCCGCCGGAAAGGGCCGTTGTTGTCCGACCCATGACCGCAGGTGCCGCGCCTTTGACGAAGCAGCGTATAACGGGCTTTCCCGAGGCGTCTGTGGTCTGGTTGAAGGTCGCCATCAGTTTGTAGGTGGGATCGAATGGGAGCGTCGCCAGCCGCGGCAGCTGGTCCCGTGTCGTCTCGATGTGCATCCCAGCCTTGTACGCGAGCACGAGCAACGCGCCTTCCGTAGGGTCGCCAACGACCTTGCCGTCGACTAACTTCGAGTCGTTCGCGACGACGTACGGCAGGATGGCGTTGTCCAGCGTGTCCGTCTTGCCGGCAGGGTGGCTGATCTTGCCTTCGAGGCTGTAGCCGGTGCCAGTGATCGTGTACTGATCGGTCGGATCGAGCACTTCGACCGCAGTCATCTGGTTCATCGTGAGCGTTCCCGTTTTGTCCGAGTTGATCGCTGACGTGAAGCCGAGCGTCTCGACAGACGGCAAGTCCTTGACGATTGCTTTCTGTTTGGCCAGCTCAACACTGCCGAGCGACAGCACAACCTGGACAACCATCGGGAGTGCTAGCGGGATTGCCGCGATGGCAAGCGCTACGGCCGTGCCGAAGAGCATTTCCCACGACTGCCCGCGGTAGAGCCCGAGGGCGAACATGATCACCATCGTCAAGCCGGCCGCGCCCACGATCCACAGCGTCAGCGTGTTCATCTGCTTGGTGAGCGGCGTCTCTTCCGTTGCCGTCGCCGATAGCATGCCGGCGATCTTCCCCACCTCGGTGTTGCTCCCAACACTGGTCACGATCATGACGCCGCTGCCGTGGGTGACGGGGGTATGCATGAAGGCCATGTTCGCTTGGTCGCCGGCGCCAAGCTCCCCGCCCGACAAGGTCTCGGTGTCTTTCGAGGCCGGCACGCTCTCCCCGGTCAGAGCGGACTCATCGATCTGCAATGAGCTTGAAGAGACGATCCGCCCATCAGCAGGCACCTCATCACCTGCCGCGATCAAAACGACATCTCCCACGACCAGCTGCTCGGCCGGTATCTCGGCTTCAGCCCCGTCGCGACGCACCCGTGCAGTCGCTTTCATCATTGACTTGAGCGCATTCATGGCGCTCTCGGCCTTGCCCTCCTGGCGCAGACCGGTGATCGCATTGATCAAGCTGAGCACGAACAGCACAATGGCCGTGCTCCACTGCTTGATCACCAGCGACACCACTGAGGCGCCGACCAGGATCAGCTGCATGTAGCTCGTGTACTGGCCGAGCAAGCGGCGTAACTTCGACGGCGGCTTCTCCTCGGGAAGCGCGTTCGGGCCGTCACGTCTCAGGCGCTCTGCTGCCTCCGCCGCAGAAAGGCCCGAATCCACATTGACGTCAAGCTTGCTCGCGACATCGACCGGCCCTAGGGCGTACCAACGCTGTCCGGCAGGCAACGGCCGAGGGGCGGCCGCATCCTCAGTCGTCGTCATCAGGGCTTCTCTTCCTTTGCTTCGCTTGTCGCGAAGGGATCCGCTGCGGCGCCCGGCGGCGCTTGTGCTTCGAGAGTCTTCTTGATTTCCTGAAGCGCCTCTTGGGCCTCCTTGTCGATCGTCGGATAGCGGGGGTCGATGTCGATCAAGGCGTTGGCGATCACCGCGCCAGCGGCGATCCTGGCATACCACTTGCGGTCGGCCGGAATCACGTACCAGGGTGCCCACTCCGTGCTCGTATTCGTCAGCATCTCCGAGAAGGCCTTCTGGTATTCGTCCCAATACTCACGCTCCCGTACATCGGCTGACGAAAACTTCCAATTGTGATCGGGAAGATCGATGCGCCGCAGGAAGCGAGTGCGCTGCTCTTCCTTCGACAGATTCAAGAACAATTTCACGATCTTGATGCCGTTGTCGGTAAGACTGCGCTCCCACTCATTGATCTCCCGGAAGCGACGCTTCCACACTCTTGGTCCGTGGCTGTCCTTGGGAAGCCTTTGGCGGGCCAGCAGTTCCGGATGTACCCGGACGACGAGTACCTCCTCGTAGTAGGACCGGTTGAAGATCCCGATCTCGCCTCGGCCGGGCAAGCGTTGCGCGTACCGCCAGAAATAGTCGTGATCAAGCTCTTCACTCGACGGAACCTTGAAGCTGTTGACAGACACGCCCTGCGGATTTACGCCGCTCATCACGTGTCGAATGGTCCCATCCTTTCCGGCGGCATCGAGCGCCTGCAGCACGACGAGGACCCCGTACGTGTCCTGGGCGTACAGCCTTGACTGATACTCGGCGAGCAACTCAATGCCGCGCGCCAGCAACTCTCGACCGTGCTTCTTGGAGCTGGGGCCGCGCTTAAACGCCGGGTCGAAATCCTTCGCCAACGACACCTTTGAACCTGGCTCGACGCGGAATGGGTTGACGAAATCGGCAATCCGCTGCTCCTGATCTGAAGGCATGCCTTGCTCCTCTCGGCAAGAACCGCAAGCAGACTTGGAAACGGTTTCCTGAGCGGAGCCTAGCGGCGGCC
>DATCXA010000392.1:0-7911 GCA_036566085.1 Propionibacteriaceae bacterium | reverse complement strand
GGCTGGCCAGCTCCGATACCCGTACAGTTCCGCCGGGCGCAGCAATGCCATCGAGCAGCTGCTGCTCAAATGGGCGCACACCGTCAGAGGCTCCAGCAACGCGCCTAATCTCCCAGTCGGCCCGGGCAAACTCGCTCTCCCGGGGCAGCTCGGTGATCACCAGATGCCCGCGCACCGCAAGATCAACTAATGTCGCGGTGACGTCGATGGGATCGACGCGCTCGTCGGCCACCGTACCGACATGGCCCGGCCGGATATCATCGACAACTCGGAATTCCGATTGCCCAGCACCGGTCGGCACGAATTCGCCCACCTTGCTGATCGGCTGCTGATCCCAGGGGGTATCGCCCCGCACCCCCCTAGGGCTGCGATCCACCCCGGCCCGCCGATGAAGGCCGTACAACGCAATGGCACCGAGGGCCAGCAGGCCTAATGCCAGAGCCAGCGGAAGCGGCTTAGCCGAGAAAGCCCGTCCGACCGTCCAGCGATACTCGATCATCTCGTTGGAGGCGACTCCGCCCGGAGGAAAGCCGATGTCGATCGCCACCACTTCGCCTTCGCCGCGCGGTCCGTCGCGAAAGGTTGGGATCTGGGCGCCCCCTGTGCCGGCGGCAGCAAATGTGCAGGGAACGGTGGAGTTGGGGCTGCCAGCGGTGCACTTGATGTAGCTGAACTGGGTTGGAATCTGCACCGTGGCGCTGAACTCCGCGACCGAGGCGCTGAGGCCTTGCAGCATTGGCCAGCGCAATGCCGTACCGCTGTCGGTGGTGACCACGGCACCAGTGACGGTGTAGTTCATGACCACCTCCGTCGAACCATTCGTGGGCACCACCACGGTGGTGAAGCGATCGTCAGAGTTGATCGTGGGCGGTACGGCAGCGCCTTCGACGGTAGCTGTGATGTCGGACAGCCTTTGGACATATTGGCGATCGCCAACCAGGTCTTCGCGGGTCTCGAATTTCTGCGATAACTGCGCTGGCACGACGCCGGTGAATCTGATGGTCTGCTTCACTGCCAGCGTGCCGTCCTTGGACAGACTGCCCTCGGCAATAAACGTCGACGCGGTGCCCTCGGCGTGTGCTGTCAATGCCAGCGGGCCAGCGAGGAGGCCACAGGTCAGAAGGCAGAACGCGATCATCGCAGCGATGCGATGCAGCGTCCTTCGGAGGTTGGCGAGCACGAGGTACAGCCTCCCACTAGCGCGAGAGGGGCGGGACGCGAGCCCAAAATCATCGATGCGGACTCGCGCCCCGAGGCCCTGGTGTGCCCGGTTATCGTTGCGCGTGTGAGCCAGCAACCGTGGAGTGGTCGTCAGTACGCACCACCCCAGGGCGCTCCACAGGGCTCACGCGGGTACGGATCTTATGGCGCGGGCGCACCGCCCGGCTGGCAGTCCGGATCGGCGGGCTACTACCAGACCTACCCCTCGCCACGGTTCGGACAGCAGTCCTTCGGCGGCGGTGTTTCCCAGTACGGACCGAGAGCTCCCATGCCCGGGCCGCGCAGGAGAAGTCCGCTGCGCATGCTGCTCGGGGTGATGATCATCATCGGCCTGATCGCAGTGGCGGGGTTCGCGATCACTGGACTGAACTCCGAAGCGCCGAACGTGGCTTATCAAAACGACAACTACCGGGTTCCTCCGCCGGAGAGGAACCCGCCGCCGATCCCAGTGCCGCAAACATACGGTCAAGCAGAGCAGTGGATCACCAAGAGTGCGTTCTACAGCCAGACCACGCCGGTACCGGTGCGTTGCGATTCCCAGCCAATCAACGTCTCAACTGCCAGTGATGCTCAGCTGAAGTCCCATTTCGAAGGACTGATGGAGTGCTTGGTACGAGTCTGGGAGCCACCAATCACAAACGCCGGCTTCATTATCGTCCGGCCGACGGTGACGATCTACGGCGAAGAGCTCACCACAAAATGCGGCAAGAGCGGCGTTAATGCTTTTTACTGCTCAGCCGATCAACAGGTGTACTACAGCAATCTGCTACCGGAGGCCTTGCCTACCGTGCGGAGAAACAAGTGGACCGCCGATATCGTCATGGCACACGAGTTCGGTCATGCCCTTCAAGGCCGAACCGGCATTTTGATCTCCGCTGCCGCCTTGGGTCAAGACTCTGGCGACAAGGGCACTGAATTGCAATACACGCGACGGCTCGAAACTCAGGCCGATTGTTTCTCAGGTATGTTCATGCGCTCGGTCTCGCAATCCATTGGAGTGGAGCAGCAAGATCTCGACGGCATTTTGCAAATTTACGTCGCCATTGGGGACGACGAACTCTCGGGCAATCCTGACATTGTGGGAAACCATGGCCTGGGCCGATCACGCGAATACTGGGGAAACACCGGTTTGAGCACCAGCGACGTTGGGAAGTGCAACACGTTCGTCGTTCCATCCAAATTCGTGCGATAGTTTTCCCGCCACGAGCCCTGCGTGCTGAGCCCGTCGAAGGGTGCAGAGGTCACACCAGAAGCGCGGTCGCGATCGCCGCGATCCCTTCACCACGACCGGTCAAGCCAAGGCCGTCGGTGGTAGTAGCCGAAAGACTGACGGGCGCCCCGACAGCCTGACTCATCACCAGCTCGGCCTCCCCGCGGCGTGATCCCAGTCTGGGACGTTCGCCGATCAGCTGAACCGCAATGTTGGCGATCTCAAAGCCGGCCGAACGTACCCGTGCCGCAGTCTCGCTCAGAAAGGCTGCGCCTGGGGCATCGGACCACTTTGGGTCATTCGTTCCGTAGTTGCTGCCGAGATCCCCGAGACCAGCGGCGCTCAGCAAGGCATCACAGGCCGCATGGGCTACAACGTCACCGTCGGAGTGGCCGTACGGACCCACGTCGTCGTCAAAGAGCAGACAGGCAACATTCATCGGCCGGCCAGTTGCCAGCCGATGAATGTCGATGCCGATTCCGGTGCGACGAGGGGCGGCGCCCTTTGAACTCAGGAAGCGAGAACCTCATCGAGCAGGACTTCCGCCTTGTCCTCCTTGACACGCTCCGCCAGTGCCAGCTCAGAGACCAGGATCTGGCGAGCCTTGGCAAGCATGCGCTTCTCACCCGCGGACAGCCCACGCTCACGCTCCCGGCGCCAGAGGTCACGAACAACCTCGGCAACCTTCAACACATTGCCGGAATGCAGCTTCTCGAGATTGGCCTTGTACCGGCGCGACCAGTTGGTCGGCTCCTCGGTATGGGGCGCACGGAGAACACCGAAAACTCTTTCCAATCCGTCAGCGTCGACAACGTCCCGAACTCCTACGAGGTCCAGGTTGCACGCAGGTACGCGAACGACGAGATCGGTCTGACCAACAATCCTCAACACCAGATAGAGCTTATCTTCGCCCTTAATCTGCCGGGTTTCGATGTCCTCGATGACGGCGGCTCCATGGTTGGGGTAGACCACCGTTTCACCGACTGTAAAGGTCATATTGTTTTGTACCCCTTTCGCGCAACCAAGTTTAGCACGACGACGAGCCTGTATTGGCAGCGTTTGCGCTAGCCAGAGGCCTGTATTGGGGTCTTGTTGGGCTTGACAACAGGGCCTTGATGTGCCACCAGTGTGCGCCGCGTCACAACATCCTTACGTCACGTGCCGATGCCTGCACGAACGGCGATGGTGTCGATAGGCTGCTCCGCAAAGTATCCCTCAGCCAGGCAGGAGTCGGCCATCGTGTTGTGGAAACCGAGTCGAGCAGATCGTACAGGCCACACTCCGCTCCGGACCGGCCGAGCGGCACAGTCACATAAGAGTGCCGCGAGCCTGCTGCTCGTGATTGGGCTGCTCTTTTTGGCCGGCGCCTGCGGTTTCAACGTCCAGACAAACCAGCCGTACACCCCGGGTGAGGGAATCAGCGTCGATGTCGGTGACCCGGCAACCCCAAATAAAGTGGTTCATGTCCGCAACCTGATGATTATCAGCTGGGGACCCGGGGAAGGCATCGTTTCGGGCTCGATGGTTACTGCTGATCGGGATTCACTGACCGCCGTGACCGGAATCCCGATTAAAGCGGACGGATCTGAGGGTGTTCCGTTCACAGGAACAATTCCGTCAACCGTGGCGCTGGCAAACGGCTTTCAGGTCGTACTCACCGATCAGCCGCCGATCGTCGTCAAAAGCCCCGACATCATGCCTGGGCTCGACGCGATGCTGACGCTGCAGTTCGAGAATGCCGGCGAGATCACTACCCGAGTGCCGATTGTAAACGGCAACGAAAGCCAGTACGTGTCACTCAAGCCGTCGGCAACACCCAGCGCCTGAGCACGCAATCCGCTGCTACTCACGCTTCGAACTTGTAGCCGAGTCCTCGCACCGTAATCAGGTACCGCGGATTAGCGGCGTCGGGCTCGATCTTCGTGCGCAGCCGCTTGATGTGGACGTCGAGGGTCTTGGTATCACCGACGTAATCCGACCCCCAGATCCGATCGATGAGCTGGCCCCGGGTCATCACTCGGCCGGCGTTGCGTAACAGCATTTCCAGCAGCTCAAATTCCTTGAGCGCCAGCTTGATCCGCTCACCATTGACCGACACTTCATGTCGCTCTACGTCCATTCGGACGCCCGCGACCTCCAGAACATCTGGCAGCAACTCAGTGTCCTGCCCACGACGGAGCACTGCACGCATCCGTGCGACCAACTCACGGTGGCTGAACGGCTTGGTGACGTAGTCGTCGGCGCCGAGTTCCAGGCCCACCACTTTGTCGACCTCGGTATCTCGTGCTGTGAGCATGATGACCGGTACTGAGCCGCGAAGGCGAAGCTGCCGGAACACCTCTGTACCTGGCATGCCCGGCATCATCAGGTCGAGCAAGACGATGTCAGCCCCGCGACGATCAAACTCTGTGATTCCACTGGCTCCATCATGGGCTTCGATCACCTCGAATCCCTCCCTGGAGAGCATGTAGGAGAGGGCGTCTCGATAGGACTCCTCGTCTTCGACGACGAGCACCCTGGTCATTGACTGATCTCCTGGGGCTCGTACGTCGGCTGGTCGGGTGCGTGCCCATGTGCGGATGCGGCCGATTCGGGGACTGTTGAGGCAGTCTCATGCAGATGGGCGGGAATCCTGATGGTGAATGTGGACCCCTGGCCTACCTGGCTCCAAACGGCCACCTCGCCGCCATGAATAGCGGCGATGTGCTTGACAATCGCAAGCCCAAGTCCCGTACCTCCATTTGCCCGGCTGCGCGCGTAATCAACTCGGTAGAAACGCTCGAAGATCCGGTCGACTTCAGCGGCCGGAATGCCTATCCCGTTGTCAGAGACTGTGATCTCGACGTAGTCGTCATCGCTTCTGGCTTGCACATGAGCTGCTACGACGACGCGCGCTCCAGGGTCAGAGTAGGCGATGGCATTCTCAACGAGGTTTCCAACCGCGACCTCCAGCTGCCGAGCGCTGCCCAATACTCGTGTCCCGCTGATACCCGCCACAGTGAGGGTGATGCGATTCCGTTCGGCGTCCATCCTGCGGCGGTCGACGGCTTCACCCAGGACCCCATCGATCTCGACGATTTCCGGATCAACGAGCGGGTTATCAGATTGGAGTCTGGAAAGTTCGATGATCTGACTGACCAGATCAGTGAGCCGTGCCGACTCGATACCCATCCGACCAGCAAACTTGCGAACGGCGGCAGAGTCGTCTGCGGCCTCCTCCACCGCTTCGGCTAGCAAGGCGATCGCACCAATCGGTGTCTTGAGTTCATGGCTGATATTGGCGACGAAATCCCGGCGGGTCTCATCGATACGTCGAGCCGCGGTTTGGTCGTCGGCTAGAACCAGGATCAGGCTCTCATCGAGCGGAGCAACCCGAGCGGTGAGATAGGTGGAGGCCACCCGGACACCCCGGATGATCTGGAGATCGACCGTTCGAGCATCACCTTCCCTGCGGACCGCGCGGACCAGTTCCAGCAGCTCAGGCACGCTGATCCGGCTGCCCCGTACCAAGCCCAGGGTTCTCGCCATCGAGGTCGCCTTCAGGACTTCGTCATGTGGGCCGACCACAAGACCGGCGGACGGCAGTACTGCCAGCACTTCAGCCACGCCAACCGGGACCACTGACTCGGCGAGCTCGAAGGTCGGGCTCGGTTCGGCTTCTGGCGTTCGCAACTTGGCCCAGGCGAGCAACGCGCCGATGCCAACGCCGACGACAAGCGCCACAATGGCGAGCCCGATCGGGTTCACGAGACGATAGTAGGGTCAAATCGGCGTCATCTCTGCGGCTTGCTACCGCTCGAGCGCACGGTCCATCAACCGTTTGACGCATGTTCACTGTCCGTTAACTACGTGCCCGATTCGGTGTAGTGACCGGGCATAGTGTTAATGAACCTGAAGCAGAGACATCCTCGAAGCTGCGAGCGTCCGCATCGAGCGAGAGCAGCTCAAGAAATAGATGGGACATTCTCATGCGCGACTCCTACCGGGAGCAGCTGGACGACGTCCTCACCGATCTGGTTCATATGGCCCAGGTCGTCTCATCAGCCGTCCGATCGGCGACAACTGCGTTGCTTGAAGCAGACATTCACCTCGCCGAGCAAGTGATTAGCGACGATGAGCTCATTGACGCCAAGCAGGCGGACATTGAGGCACGGTCATTCTCGTTGCTGGCGCGTCAAGCCCCCGTTGCTGGTGAGTTGCGGACCCTTGTTGCCACGCTGCGCATGGTGACCGAGTTGGAGCGCATGGGCGACCTTGCCGCGCACATTGCCAAGATCGCGCGGCTTCGCTATCCCGAGACCGCGGTGCCGGAGACGCTGCGTCCGAACTTCGTACGCATGGGTGACGTCGCCGAGAAGATGGTGATCACCGCCGGGCAGACGTTGAACGACCGCAACATCCAGAGCGCGCAGGAGTTGCGGGATCGCGATGAGGAGATGGACGAGCTGCGGCGTACACAATTCCGGGTCATGTTGAGCGATGACTGGGGATACGGCGTGGAGTCTGCCGTCGACGTAGCGCTGCTCGGCCGGTACTACGAGCGGATAGCCGATCATGCGGCATCGATGGGTCGGCGAATCATCTACGTCGTGACTGGTCAGTTCCCCGAGGATCGGATCTGGCCGCAGCCGTAAGGTCTTCTGTTGATGCTGTGCCGTACATTTCCCACCAAACGTGCGAGAACGACCGCGTAAAGAAGGATGCGGCGTACCTTTCCCACCAAGCGCGCGAAAACGATCAGGAACGCGGCGTGAAATACCGCATCCACTCGGTCTTGAACCGCCGCCGAATACCGACTGCACCACCATCGATAAGCGCCTCTCGGATCCTGTTAAGCACTGCCTCGGGCGCATTGTGAAGATCATCCGACGTGATGACGATCAAGCGCCAACCCAAGCGGTCTAGTTCCTCTCGCCTACGCAAGTCTCGACGCCACTGGCCGCTGTCTTCGGCGTGCTGTCGGCCGTCGTATTCGATGATCAGCTTGAAGCCGGGATAGCTGAGATCAAAGCGCATTCGCCAGCCGCCGTCGGGGTTTCGAATGATGAAATTAACCGTCGGCTCAGGCAGTCCAGCTAGGACGAGCAGCATGCGCAATCGCGTCTCCTTAGGAGAGTCGACGCCCTTACGAACGAACGCCGCGGCCTTTCGTGCACGAGCGGCGCCATTACCAGCCCAACGGGAAGCCGTTGTCACTAGCTCGTCCGGCGCAAAGCGATTGCGCTTGACCAAACTGTCGCCGAGGACCACCAAGTCGACGAGATCGAGAGTGGTAGCCAGCTCCAGAAACGCCTGGATCGGACTGCTCACCCTGAGCCCGGAAACCATGGAAGTTGTCGTCGGTCCGGTCGTTGAGTGAGCCCTGACACCCTGCCGTCGGCTGCGCGGCGCTTCGCCAGGAACGGTGATATGGACATCCGGGCAATCAGGCACAACTCCACCCCACAGCTCAGCGGCGGTGCAGTGGCTGACGTAAGCGC
>DATCXA010000701.1:0-7741 GCA_036566085.1 Propionibacteriaceae bacterium | reverse complement strand
GCCCAAGGCGGTGCGCCCGGCCCGCATACTCGACCTTTCCTCGGCCGGGATCTGGTCGTCGGCGCGCGGTGCCGAGGCGTCCGAGTCCGTCTACGACGACCGCGCGGTGGACCTGACTTCGCCGCTGGCCGAGCCCCTGGCGACCGCTGGCTCGGTGGCCGACGTCACCGACTCGAGCCTTGACCTGACCGAGGACGGCGACGAGCTCGACGCGATCCTCGACCGCCGGTGGGCCGTCAACGACTGATCGGGAGCCTTCGGACACGGTGCTACCCTTGAGGTCCCGTGCCGGGCGGTTCGACGGCACACGGGGCTGTGGCGCAGTCCGGTAGCGCACCTCGTTCGCATCGAGGGGGTCAGGGGTTCAAATCCCCTCAGCTCCACCAACCCGATGGTCAAGGCCGATGCCCCCTAACCGGCATCCGGAGACGATAGAGCCGTTCCGCGCTTGTTCCGCACCTCCGCCTTCCAGGCGCGGAACCCCTCCTCGGTGCGACCACGGCGCCAGTAGCCGGAGATCGACAAATCGGACTTGGAGACGGCGCGTTCCTTCAGCAGGTAAGGGCGCAGGGACCGCATGGTCTCCTCTGCCTCCCCGTGCGCGAATACGTGGACCCGTCCCTCCGGCCAGTCCAGCTTCTCGACCGCCCTCGACAGCGCGTCGACCGAGTCGTCGGCCGAGCGATGGACCCAGGTGACGTGACCGCCAGCCGGCACCGACAGCGCTAGCTGGTGCTCGGGTGAGTCGACGAGCGCCACAACGCGAACCTCGGCGTCATCGGGGAGTGCCGCAAGCGCAGCGCCGATGGCCGGCAGCGCCGATTCGTCGCCGACGAGAAGATGCCACTGGGCGGTCGGGTCGGGGGAGTAGGCGCCGCCCGGTCCGTTGACCATCAGGGTGTTGCCCTCGCGGGCGGCTGCAGCCCACGGGCCGGCCACTCCTTCGACACCGTGCAGCACGAAGTCGATGGCCAATGTCCCCGACGCGATGTCGGGTGAGAGCGCGGTGTAGGTGCGCACCACGGGCAGGTCATCGGGAGGCATGACCGCGCGCAGCGCGCGGACATCGAAGTGTGGGTAGTCCACTCCCGGCTGTGGGAAGAGCAGCTTGACGTAGCGGTCGGTGAACCGGCTGTCAGCGAACGCCGAGAGGTCATCGCTGTGGAACCACAGTCGGCGAAGGCGCGGGGTGATTACCTCGGAACCGGTCACGGTGAGGTGGGTGGTGGCCACGGGATTCCTAGGTTTCGGCGTTCGGGTCATGAGACCGTTGCAGGCGAGGGCAAAGCGGGTTCGTCGAGCTCGTCGGTGGCGCCGCGGAGAGTTTTGTCCACACCCCGGTGACGCCGGCATTCCGGCCTCCAGTCCTCGCGCGCGATGGAGTCCTCACGCTTGCCGGCTACAAGACGCCGCGCGTGCCACCGGGCTGGGCGTTCGCAATCGGCGCGCGGATTCGGTCTCGCAGCGGAGCGTGCCGTGGACACCTGCCTCTAAGCAGGCGATAGCCGTTCCCAGGTCGACGTCCATCACCGGGGCGCCGTGACGCGAGGCCCCCACCACGCGTGCCGTCAGGTGCTCGCCACGGCGGATGAGCAGGACCGCGAGCGGGCGGAAGTCCCGCTTCAGGATGTCCGCGAGGCCTTTCCGATTGACGGATGCGTCGAGGTAGACCAAGCCGCGCCGTCTGCCGAAGTACTCCACGACCAGCTGGACTCGGTCGGTGCACCTCGCCTCGAGGCACTTTGCCGTGCCGGCGGGCAGGTCTCGGATGGGCCAGTTGCCTTCCGGACCTTGATCTCCTTCAGGGCGGGCAGGGATCCTGTCTGTGGCCTCGGGGGGACCAATCACGGTTCTCTTCCATTCTCGTCGGTCGCCGGGTCCATGGATTAATCTCCGGCAACGGCGCACGACCCGGCTCGAGGCTGGCTCCCCCGCCTCCGTCCTCGCCAGGGCTTGCATACAAAGTCCTCATAAGTCGTAGACAACACTCTATAGGCTCCGCTACCTTCTGGCGTGACGCAGGCCACAACATCACGCCAGGCCGGGAAGGGTCGGTTGCAGCTAGATGCTTAGTGCGCAAGAGAATGAGACGCTCACTCGAGTTGAGGGCGACGCCACTATGGGTGCCCTGCTCCGCCGGTTCTGGCTACCGGCCGTGCTCAGCGACGAGGTCGTCACCGGGGGTGCGCCGGTTCGGGTTCAGTTGCTCGGGGAACGCCTGGTGGCGTTTCGGGACAGCGCCGGCCGGGTGGGAGTCCTCTATGAACGCTGTCCGCACCGTGGCGCCTCACTGGTATTGGCGCGCAACGAGGACTGCGCCCTGGAGTGTCTCTACCACGGCTGGCGGATCGATGTTGACGGGAACGTCCTGGACACCCCAGCGGAGCCGGAGAACAGCACGTTCAAGGACCGGGTCAAGCATGTTGCCTACCCGACGGCGGAGGTGGGCGGGCTGGTGTGGGTCTACCTGGGAGACCGGGAAGACATGCCACCGGTGCCGAACTTCGAATGGTCGGGGCTCGACCCAGCGCACTTGGTCTGGATGAAGGCGCGCATCGAGTGCAACTGGCTGCAGACGCTGGAAGGAGCCCTGGACTCCTCGCACGTCAACTACCTTCACAAGCGGGCGGATCGGGACCGTGAGGCGGTGCTGGTGGCCCAGGAGGCTGCTGCTCAAGGGCAGCTGCCGACTCGCATTTATAAGGGTGGGTCGGGAACAGTGATGTCGGTCGACGGCCGGCCACGACTCGAGGTCAGGGACACTGACTACGGCTTCTGCTACGCCGCGTTCAGAAAGCCATTGGCCATGGAGGACCGCTACTCCTATGTCCGAGTGTCGCACTACGTAGCTCCGCTGTGCGCCTTGATTCCCGCCCCGGCGAACTGGCATCAGGTGCAGCTCTTCGTGCCGATGAGCGACACCACGACGATGTTCTACATGCTGCGCTATTCGCCCACGGAGACGGCATCGGAGGAAGTGCGCCTCGAGATGGCGACCGCGGGTGGCATCGCGCCTGGTCTTCATATGGATCGAAACTTTCGGAAGTACGCGACCGAGGACAGCAACTGGCTGCAGGACCGAAAGGTCATGGAGGCGGGCGACCGGGCGTCAGGGATCCCGGGCGTGGCTCTCGAGGACATGGCTATCCAAGAGAGCATGGGCCCCATCTTCGATCGGACGCGGGAGCATTTGGCCACCAGCGATCTCGCCGTTATTCGAATGCGCAGGATCCTCCTGCAAGCGGCCAATTCTCTCCGGGCCGGTGACAACTCGAAGGTTTGGGCGCGCGACTACCAGTCGCTGCATGGCGAGGAGATGTTTCTGCCTCACGGAGAGTCGTGGTAACCCACCAAGGTATACCAACAACCAAGAAGGGATTTCAATCTCGTGATCATTGACGTGCACGGACATCTGTCCGCTCCGCCGGAGGTTTACGCCTACAAGGGCGGACTGCTCGCCCATCATCTCCACCCGAACTCCGGGATCCCCGAGGTGACCGAGGATCGGATGCGAGAGTACGGCGAGGGACATATTCGGCAGCTGCGGGAGCTGGGGATCGATGTGCAGATTCTCTCCCCGCGCCCGTATCAGGCGATGCACTCGATCGATGTTCCCGCGATCATGGTCGAGTGGAACAAGTACATCAACGACATGATTGCGCGCCACGTCGAGATGTTCCCGGAAACATTCCTGGGCATGGCTGGGCTTCCTCAGTCTCCGGGCGGAACCCTCGATGAGGCGCTAAAGGAGCTTGATCGGTGCGTCAATGAGCTAGGTTTCGTCGGTTGCATGGTCAATCCGGATCCTGGCGAGGGTGCGGGTCCCACGCCTCCTGGCCTGGGCGATCCGTTCTGGTATCCGCTCTACGAGAGATGCGTGCGTTATGGCGTGCCGCTGATGGTGCATGCCGCCGCCTGCAAGTCGCCGAGGGAGTCCTACTCGTTGCACTTCATCAACGAGGAGACCATTGCAATCGCGTCCCTCATCGAGGGACGTGTCCTCGATCGCTTCCCGGAACTGAACATCATAATTCCGCATGGCGGCGGGGCCATTCCCTATCAGCTGGGCCGGTTCGACGCCGCGTCCGTGCGGCACAATGAGCCCCGGTTCAAGGACGAACTGAAGCGGCTTTGGTTCGATACCGCTGTCTACACCGAAGAGGGACTCGAGCTCCTTCTCAAGGTTGTGAGCCCGGAGCGCTGCCTGCTGGGGACGGAGCGTCCGGGAATCGGCCGCGTGATTCGCCCCGAGGACGGGACCAATTGGGACGATATTCCGTTCCGGCTCAACAAGATCGACTGGCTCAAAGAGAGTGACAAGGAGGCGGTGCTGGGCAAGAACGCGGCATCGATCTTCCCGGTTGCCGACCGAGCCATGAAGCCCTCCCGTTGACTCTGTAGGTGGTTTCTTCCAGGCCGAGATTGGAGCGCGGTTCAGATGGGGTATCGCATGTCCCGCAACAAGGCGTGGCTCGCTCTTGCTGCAGCTGGTGCTCTGTTCATGAGCGGGTGTGGTGGCGGTGAGAGTTCGGCAGTAGACGGTGATGGGTCGAAGGTCGTCGCCCTTGAGAAGGATAAGGTAACGATTATCCTTGGCACTCAAGGTGCCGTGCAGTTGGCTCCCGAATACGTCGCCGCGGCAAAAGGCTTTTGGAAGGACGAAGGCCTTGAAGTCAATGTGACCGAGACAGAGTCGGGGGCGACGACGGCGATAGCCGCAGTGGTATCGGGCTCTGCCTTCTCCGCATGCACGGGGACAGCGTCGGCGTCAGCGGCGATCGAAGAAGGCGCACCGATCAAGATGATGACTCTTGCGCTCGTCGGAAGCACGTCGGTGTGGGTCGCCAGATCGGAATTCCTGCAGCAGAAGGGGTATGAGGAGAGCTGGTCGGTCGAGAAGAAGCTGGCCATGTTCGAGAACGCGACGCTGGGAATGTTCGCACCGGGCGACTCGACTCAGCTCACAGCAATGTTTCTCTTGAAGCACCACGGGCTCAACGCGGACGGTGTCAAATTCCAGGCTGTGCGCAATGCAGCTGGGGCTATCGCAGGAATGAAGCGCGGGGCAATCGATGGGATGAGTACACCGCGGGAGATTGCCGCTCAGATGGAGGAGCAGGGCGGTGGCACCGTGATTGTCGATTACGCGGCTGACGTGCCCTTCTTCGGAAAGTATCCCGGCCTGACGTGCTCGATCAATGCGGGCTCCGTGAAGGAGGCGCCCGAGACGGTCAAGGCGTTCGTTCGCGGGCTGACCAAGGCCACCGAGTTCGTGAAGTCGAATCCCGACGAGACCAAGCAGATCTTGCTTGGCCTGCCGGGTTTCACGGAAAAGTCAATCGACGCTGCCCTGCCGGCGTTGCAGAGAGCAAGGCCAGACAGTCCTCTGTTTGGGCCTGAGCACTACGACGCCTTCCAAGAGTTTCAGGAGGCGGTCGGCAGGTCGGTCACAAAGCGCTACGAGGATGCAGTGGAGTCGGGGCTGGTGAAGAACGCCCTCGGCGCTGGCTAGTCCATCTTCGATTACTCGGTAAGCAGGACATCGAACAGGTACCCGTGGAGGGAGTCGGAAATGGATGAGGATCTGCGCAGTCTGGTAGTGCGCGCGAAGGCGTGCGGTGCGGTTGCCATCTACGAGGCATCGACGACTGCGCGGATCCTGTCCGCCGGCATCAGGCCGGTGTCGCCTGCCGCCGGCGTGTGCGGCCAGGCTCTGACCGTTGACTGCCCGCCGGGTGACAACCTCTGGCTGCACCTGGCCGTGGCCAACGCAGAGGACGGCGATGTGATAGTCGCGACCGTGAACGGGGCCGAGGCCTTCGGTTACTGGGGTGAAGTATTGAGTCGTGCCGCCGATGCCCGCGGTGTCGCTGGGCTGATTCTCGACGGGTGCGTTCGAGACGGCGCGAGCCTGGGTGATTCGGGTCCGGCGGTCTTCAGCCCTGGCCTCTGCATGCGAACGACCAGCAAGTCAGCAGTCGGTGCAGGGCGCCTGGGGGTTCCCATTGCGTTGGGCGGGGCTGAAGTGCAGCCCGGCGATGTGATCGTCGCAGACGTCGATGGAATCGTCGCTGTCGACCAGGCTGAATTCGCCGCCGTGGTTCGGCGTGCGGAGGATCGAGTAAAGAAAGAAGCTCTGATGATGATGAGGCTTGGCCAAGGCGAGACCACCGTCAGCCTCATGGACCTGCCGGCGCCGCCCGGCTACGGTCCCACTGGTGCACGGCTCTCCGCGGAGGTCGGGGGTTGAGCGAGCTCGCAACGCTTGGTCACGACAGGTCGGGCCGTGAGCCGAAAGCGCGTTTCGAGCTGGAGGGTCGAGTCATCCGGGCTGCTGCGGTCGACGCTGGCATTGGCCTCGGCGAGTTCCTGGACGAGCTTTGTGCGGCGGCGATTCACGCCGCCAATACGGGGCAGCTACCTGACTCGCTGGTGATGGATCACCAAATGTGGCAGGAACTCGTCAAGGCGCGATCGTTCGAGAGAAACGTAGATGTCCCGCTTGCGATCCTGGGGCTCCTGGTAGAGCGGCAAGTGGACGAGCAGCAGCCGCAATGAGAACGGAAGGACTGTCGGGCCCTCCGATCCGGAGGGTCGTCGCGAGTCATATGTCAGAGGAATAGGGAGACTAATGGCGCAGATAGTCGGTGGTATCGCCACCTCTCACAGTTCACAGTTGAGCGTTCCGGTCGAGATGTGGTCCGAGATCGCGATCCGGGATCGGTCGAATAGGACGCTGGACTTCGCCAGCCTCGAGGCGGCATCTGGAGCCCGGATGGAGCCGGAGTTGAAGCCGGAAGTGTTGGCGGAGAAGCACACCGCGTGCCAACGCGCCATCGAAGGGATCAGCGACTACGTCGACGGGTTGGACCCCGATGTCGTGTTGGTCGTCGGAGACGACCAACACGAGCTCTTCCGGGACGATCTGATCCCCGCATTCGCGGTGTTCGTCGGCGATGAGCTCGAGGATCTGCCCCGATCGATGGAGGGAATGGACCGGCCGAAGCGCGCCGCGGAGTGGGCCTTCCACGGTCGGATGCCGACCGCGTGGCCGTCGTCCCCCGCACTCGGTAAGAAAATCGCGGAAACTGCGACAAGCAGTGATTTCGATATCGCGTGCCTGCACAACCAGCTCGACGGTCGTTCGGTGGGACACGCCTTCACCTTCATCGCCCGGCGAGTGCTGAGGGAGCGCAAGATCCCGCTCCTCCCGGTGTTTGTCAACATTTACGAACCGAATCGGCCCAGTCCGCGCCGCTGCTACGAGTTCGGCCGCTCGATCAAGGCTGCCATCGAGTCGTGGGATAGCGATGCTCGCGTGCTGGTGGCGGGATCCGGCGGCCTGACGCACTGGGTCATAGACGCGGACTTCGATCGCGACTTCCTGCAGAGATTGAGTGATGACCCGAGGTCGCTGGCCGAGCTCCCGCGGGATCCATTCGTGCATGGTAACGCAGAGATGCTGAACTGGATCACGGCGGCTGGGGTGCTGGAAGGACGGCCGATGAAGACCTTCGATTACGTCCCCGCATATAGGTCGCCGGCCGGCACGGGTTGCGGCATGGGTTTCGCCCAGTGGGACTGACAGGAGTAGAGGATGGCGGGAGCCGGACAAGCTGGGAGTCAGAGGTGCTGACCATGACTACTCCCTCGAAGACCGTCCCTTGCCTGGAGTTCCGGTCGGTGGGGAAGGACTTCACGCGTGACGGCCTCGTGACGAGAGCGCTCGGAGACGTCTCGT
>DATCXA010000691.1:0-6739 GCA_036566085.1 Propionibacteriaceae bacterium | reverse complement strand
TCCCGCGCGTGTGGATACGGTGCTCGTTGCTCGGCGAGCAGATCATCACCGTCGTCCCACAGGGCAACCAGACCAAGATCATGGACGGGCGCGTACGCGGCAGCGCGATTACCGATCACTACCCGCACCTCGCCGCGCAGAGCCGCGAGGAAGGACCGATATCGGGCAGCGGGGCCCGCTTCGGCCACGAGCACGACGAAACCCGCGGCACCGAGAGTTTGAGTACAGGCAGCGGCGAGTCGATCAAGATCAGCTTGGTCCGGCGCGATGATCACCGCGCCTCGACCGCCCTCGGTGCACGCCTGGGCAGCGCTGGCTAGGCCAAGAGCCCAGTCACCGCTGGGCGCTGCGTTTGGAGTCACCTGCCACATAGCGCGCGGACTTCGCCCGGTGCGAAGCGCTGCCAGGAATTCCGTACCTGTGGCATAGTCCAGCAACGGCCCTTCCGGATGATCATCTAGCAGGGCATGGAGAACCCTCCGGCGCTCTGCCTGTTCTGTCGCGGCGTGCCGCGGTGGCACCGCGAGGCGCATGACATCGGCGAATGTGCCCGCGTAGTGATCTGCGACCTTCCTGATCAGCCTCGCAATTTCGGCAGTAAGGACCGGCTCACTCGAGATGATCTTGTGGAGCGGAGTCAAGGCTCCGTCATGATCAGCGGTCGCGACTCGATCAAGGATGAACCCATCGCGCAGACGTCCCGCGAACCGTACCCGCACCCGAGCGCCCGGCACTGCATCTCCATCCTGCTCGGCCGTCACCGCATAGTCGAACGGCCGATCCAGGTGGCTGAGCGGAATATCGACCGCCACCCTGGCAACCGGGAGCTTGGGTTCGCTCGGTTCGGGCACACCAGATGATAGGCAGCGGTCGCTGACAATCCGGGTTCAGATGCAGGTTCTGCCCGCACCTGCTACCGCACCGCACGGCGAGGTACAGGCCTCAGCCCCGGACGGCGGCCGCCAATGCACCGGCCCGGTCCACGCCCTCCCAGCTCACGCCTGGGAGTTCCCTGCCGAAGTGCCCGTACGCGGCCACCTGGGAAAAGATGGGCCGCTTGAGATCAAGATCACGAATGATTGCGGCCGGGCGCAGGTCGAAAACCTCGAGCACCGCCTGCTGGATCTGGTTGACAGGCACGTGCTCGGTACCGAAGGTCTCAACATAGAAACCGACCGGGTGAGCCTTGCCGATCGCATAGGCCACCTGGACCTCGCAGCGACCGGCCAGCCCTGCCGCCACCACGTTCTTGGCCACCCAGCGCATCGCGTACGCACCGGACCGGTCCACCTTCGACGGGTCCTTACCGGAAAAGGCGCCGCCCCCGTGTCGTGCCATTCCGCCATAGCTGTCGACGATGATCTTGCGACCGGTGAGACCCGCGTCGCCCATCGGCCCGCCAATCTCGAACCGCCCCGTGGGATTCACCAACAGCCGGTAGTCCTGCGCATCGACGTCATAGCGCTCGAGCACCGGGTCGACGACGTGCTTGCGGACATCGGGCGCCAGCAGCGCGTCCAAATCGATATCGGCGGCGTGCTGGCTGGACAAGACGATCGTGTCGATCCGCACCGGACGATCGCCGTCATACTCCACCGTCACCTGGGTTTTGCCGTCCGGGCGGAGGTACGGCATGGTGCCGTCCTTGCGCACCTCAGCGAGCTGCTCGGCCAGTCGATGCGCTACATCGATCGGCAGCGGCATCAACGAGGGCGTCTCGCTGCACGCGTAACCGAACATCAGGCCCTGATCCCCGGCCCCCTGCAGATCGAGGATGTCGGTGGACTCGCCGGTTCGGCTCTCAAAGGCAATGTCGACGCCTTGAGCGATGTCAGGTGACTGCTGTCCGATCGCGATCGTGACGCCACAGGAGCCACCATCGAAGCCTTTGGTCGATGAGTCGTAGCCAATGTTGATGATCCGCTCTCGAACCACGCGTGGAATTTCCACGTAGGACTCCGTGGTCACCTCCCCGGCCACCACAACCAAGCCAGTCGTGACCAGGCATTCCACCGCCACCCGGCTATTCGGATCCTGCCGCAACAGCTCATCGAGCACCGAGTCGCTGATCTGGTCAGCAATCTTGTCCGGATGCCCCTCTGTTACGGACTCCGAGGTGAACAGTCTGCGCGCCATGACCCGGAAACCTACCGGTGGGCTCGTTGCGCGATGGCCTCATCCCAAATTTGATGCGCAAGCGTGTCCTTACTTCCCGCGATCGGCCCCGTCGCACCCTCCCGGGTCAACAGGATGATCTTGTTGTCCGGCTGACCGAAGACGAGATTCGGTCCGACCTCGTTCAAAACCAACAGGTCACAACCCTTGCGCGCCAGCTTGGCACGGCCCAAATCGATCAGCGTCTGGCCGTCACTGGGCGTTTCAGCTGCAAATCCCACCAGCACCTGCTGTGAGTCGGTCCGAGCCGCTACCAGGCTGGCAAGCACATCGACCGTCTGGATCAAGGTCAGCTCCAGACCGCCGTCTGCCGATTTCTTGATCTTGGTGTCGCTGGCGGCAGCAGGTGTGAAGTCGGCTAGTGCTGCCGCCATGATGGCTATGTCGGCGTCCTTGGCAACCACCGCCATCGCCTGCGCAAGATCAGCGGTTGAACTCACCGCCTCGACCTCGGTGCCTGGCGGTGCGGGCATGCCGACATTGGCTGCGACCAAGCGCACCTCGGCCCCGCGTAGCGCAGCAGCGCGGGCCAGCGCCCAACCCATAAGTCCGGAAGAGGAATTGCCGAGAAAGCGCACCGGATCGAGATGCTCTCGGGTACCGCCGGCGCTGACGACAACCTTCAGGTCTGCCATGTCTTGACCGGCGGCGCGTACTGCGATGTCTGGATCCGCCAGCACCGCGACCGCGACGGCGAACAGCTCCGCGGGATCGGGCAGCCTTCCAACTCCCGCGTCGGGTCCGGTAAGTCGCCCGACATCGGGCCGTATCACGACGCCACCGCGGCTGCGAAGCGTGCTGACATTCGCTTGAGTGGCAGGGTGCAACCACATTTCGGTGTGCATCGCGGGCGCAAACATCACCGGACAATGCGCGGTGAGCAATACATTGGTCAGCAGGTCATCGGCTCGTCCAGTCGCAGCGCGAGCGAGCAGGTCGGCAGTTGCCGGAGCAACGAAGACCAGATCGACCTCCTGCCCGATCTTGACGTGCGGGACCAGATGCACATCATCGAAGACCGAGGTATGGACGGGCCGACCGGACAAGGCTGCCCAGGTGCTGACGCCGACAAACTCCAGTGCCGCTGCAGTCGGCACCACGGTGACCTCGTGGCCGACACTTTGCAGCCTGCGCAAGAGTTCGCAGGCCTTGTACGCGGCAATGCCGCCAGATACCCCGAGGACGATGCGACTCACGTGATTCCTACGCCGCCCAGCGGGCGGCGATAGGGCCTCCTATCGGATTACTGGCAGCGGTTGCTCAGGCAGGCTCGAAACTCGACTCGGCTTCCTCGTCTTCGGCTGCTTCTGGGTCGATGTCGATACAGCTGAGCTTGCCCTCGTTCACCTCACGCAGGGCGATCGAAAGCGGCTTCTCCTGCACAGTGGTCTCGACCAGCGGGCCGACATGATCAAGCAAGCCCTCGCCGAGCTGGGAGTAGTAGGCGTTGATCTGCCGAGCGCGCTTGGCGGCGAACAAGACGAGTTTGTACTTGGAATCTGACTGCTTCAGGAGCTCATCGATGGGGGGATTGGTGATGCCTTCGGCAATCGGACGATTTCCAGACACGTATGAACCTTCGGTTGGGTGACAGGCCAGCCGCGAGGCACCGGCTGTACGTATCCGTCGGGGCCTAATCCATTTTGGACTAGTCCATCGAAGCTGGATCAGCACACGCCAAAAGCGCCTGTACGGCTACAGACGGACCAAGGCTACCAAGTCTTCAGCCGCCTGACCGATTTCGCGGTTGACGACCACATGGTCAAACTCTGTTTGGGCGGCTAGCTCCGCTTGTGCGGTCTCCAGCCGCCGCTGCTGCTGTACGGCCGACTCGGTGCCTCGGCCCACGAGCCGACGTACCAGCTCTTCCCAGGACGGCGGCGCGAGGAAGACGAACCGAGCATCAGGGCAGTTTGCCTTCACCTGCCGCGCCCCCTGCAGATCGATCTCCAATAAGGCTGGACGACCCTCATCCAAAGCTCGCATCACAGGATCGCGGGGCGTGCCGTAGCGGTACACGCCGTGCACGATCGCCCACTCCAGTAACGCACCATCGGCGATCAGTGCATCGAACTCAGCGTCTGAGACGAAGTGGTAGTGCACGCCGTCCACCTCGCCGGGACGCGGCGGGCGAGTGGTGACCGAGACGGAAACGAAGATCTCTGGATGTTGCTGGCTGAGGCGTGTGACGACGGTCCCTTTGCCCACCGCAGTCGGTCCCGAGAGCACGGTGAGACGTGCTCTCGTCACGACTGTTGCGTGGGCGGTGGCACAGATCGGTCGGAGAACTCGGCGAGCAGTGCTGCCGTCTGATGCTTACCCAGGCCACGCAGCCTCCGATTGGCCGCGATGTCGAGCCGCTCCATGACCTTGCCGGCGCGCACCGCACCTACTCGAGGCAGGGCCTTCAGTACATCGATGACCTTGGCATGGGCGATCACGTCGTCGCTCTCAGCAAGATCGAGCACCTGCGCGAGGCTGCGTTCGCCCGAGCGCAGAGCCTGCTTCATCTCGGCGCGACGACGTCGCGCCTCGGTCGCTGCATGTCGGGCCTGCTGACGCTGCTCGTCGCTCAGCGGGGGTATCGTCACAGCTCGCGTCCTCATCTGGCGGCCAGGCGGCTTTGGATCCGCCGATCCGCGGCGAATCAGTTGGAGATTTGAGAACTTACCTCAATCTGAGGGCAGCTTTCATCTCACCCAGTACCTGTGTCGCGGCACGCTGCAGTGCCGCTGGTGCTGGTCCGGCGGACATGACCTCCCGACTGCTGGACGGCAGCACGAATCTCCTCGCCTCTCCGAAGACCGCTGGGAGATCGGCAGCACTCCCGCCTTGGGCCCCTATGCCCGGGGAAAGGATTGACCCGTTGAGTGCGGTGAAGTCCGTGCCGGTCTGCCCGATGGTTGCGCCCACCACGATCCCAACGGGCCCCAGAGCCGTCGGTTGCTGACGACGGACAGCATTGCGGCTCGCCGCTTCATCGACGATGAGTTGTCCGACTGTGCGGCCGTCGGCAGCACGAGCGTGCTGGACCTGCGGGCCTTCGGGATTGCTGGTCAAGGCGAGAACGTAGATCCCGCGACCGCCTTGATCGGCGAGCTCGATGGCAGCGTCCAAGGTGCCGAAGCCGAGATACGGGCTGACGGTGATGGCGTCTGCGGCAAGCGGTGAGCCGTCGCTGAGATAGGCCGCTGCGTACGCGTCCATAGTGGAGCCGATGTCGCCTCGTTTGACGTCGAGTATGCAGAGGGCTCCAGCAGCCTTGATGTCGGCCATGGTCCGCTCCAAGACCGCACTTCCCGCCGAACCGTAAGCCTCGAAGAATGCCGACTGTGGTTTGAAGACCGGCACGATGGCGCCGAGCGCCTCGATCATGCCGCGCGCACACTGCTCGAGGCCGGCTGCATTCGATGCCAGCCCCCAGGAGGCCAACAGGCTGGGGTGAGGATCGATGCCGACGCAGAGCGGGCCGCGTTCGGCAGTCAGCGCCTCAAGGCGTTCACCGTAAGACTTGATCACTGCCTCCGTTTCTGGCCCGCTCGCAGCCGATTCAGGTCCTCGACCAGGGCCGGCCCGGCGTAGACGTATCCGGTGTAGATCTGCAGCAGACAGGCTCCGGCGTCGAGCATCGCCTGGCCGTCGTCGCGGCTCATAATGCCGCCGACGCCGATGATGGGCAGCGTGGTACGCGCGGCGAGGAAGCGTACGACTTCCCGAGCGCGGCTGCTGAGCGGTGCCCCAGAAAGACCTCCCGACTCGGCACCCAAAGACTGCTCTGTTGTGGCGAGCCCCTGTCGACTCAGGGTCGTGTTCGTTGCAATTAGGCCCTCGGCGCCCGCTTCGGCGCACACCTGCACCACGTCCTCCAGCGCCGCCTCGGTCAGGTCCGGGGCCACCTTCACGAAGATCGGCACCGGGAGGCCTCCAGCCGCAAGCCGCCATGCCTCGGTCACCAGTGCCGCGATCAAGTTCGCCAGTGCCTGGGGATCTTGCAGGGAACGCAGTCCCGGCGTATTGGGGCTGGAGACATTGATGGCGAGATAGTCCGCGTACGGGGCAAGGGTGCGCAGCGAGGCGAGGTAGTCATCGGTCGCTGCTGCCACCGGTACATTCTTGGTTTTGCCGATCGAGATGCCGATTGGGATGCCCACCGCCATGTTCCCGCGGCTGACCCCGGCCGCCGCGAGCCGGCCGGCAAGGGCCTGAGCGCCCTGATTGTTGAAGCCCATCCGGTTGATGATTGCCCGGCTTGCGGGGAGCCGGAAGAGCCGCGGTTTGTCATTGCCTGGCTGTGGCTGCGCAGTGACCGTTCCCAACTCGACAGAGCCGAAACCCAAGGAGCCCCAGGCCTTGATGCCCAGGCCGTCCTTGTCCATGCCAGCAGCCAGCCCGACCAGACCTGGAAATTGGATACCGGCGACAGTGGTCGGATTGCGGTGCCGCCCGAACCAGCGTGCCAGCGAAGCCAGCGCAAGCCGATTTCCTTCGATCCGGGCGACGGCAGCAAGCGTTCTGTCGTGAATCTGCTCCGCGTCGCCGCTATAGGCACGAAACAGCAGCGGCC
>DATCXA010000390.1:0-14791 GCA_036566085.1 Propionibacteriaceae bacterium | reverse complement strand
GACGATCTTGTCGTCGCGCCCCGGCCGGGAGCGTTGCTCACGAGCGATCCGAAGCCGTTCTCGGACGTCCGCCAACCGAAGTTGATCATGGTCGGAGAGCAGCTGCAAGGTCGAGGCACCATGCTCGAAGGTGCCGCCCGGCGTCACCGAGAAGACCTCGGCTGCCCATGCCGCATCTTCCTGCCCAAGCGCTGCCCGGAGTTGATCACGATTCCAGACATAATGAGCGCCCTCTCGGAGCACACCATGATCATCTCTCGAATCGGCATCGAGGCTGGCAGCGAAGGCGCCCTGCTCGGTCCGCATCTCGCGCAGCAGCCAGGACACCGTCTCGGTGACAACGAGTTCAGCCAGTGGATTGCAGGGGCGGCGCCACCAGTGCGCATACACCGCAAGAAGCAAGGCGTTGTCGTAGAGCATCTTCTCGAAGTGCGGCACGATCCAGCCCGAGTCGACGCTATAGCGCGCGAATCCCCCGCCGAGTTGGTCGTAAATCCCCCCGCGCGCCATCGCATCCAAGGTCTTACCGCTCATGGCCATCGACTGCTCGGAGCCATCACGGAGCATTGCCTCGAGGACCATCGAGGGTGGAAACTTGGGCGCTCTCCCGAAACCGCCGTACGTCGCGTCGAACTCTCCCTGCAGAGCTAGCAGCGCCTTCTCACAGTCTGCTGCAGTCAGCTCTCCCGCGCCGGCAAAGGGCGTCTGCTGTGAGAGCTGGCGAACGATCTCCGCGGCGCTCAGCAGCAGCTCTGATCGTCGATCGCGCCAGGCGTCGCTGATTGCCTGCAACACCTGCGTGAACGACGGTAGGCCGTGCCGTGGCGTCGGCGGAAAGTAGGTACCGGCATAGAACGGTTTGCGGTCTGGAGTGAGGAAGACGCTCATTGGCCAGCCACCTTGCCCGGTCAGCGCCTGGGTGGCTTGCATATAGACCGCATCGACATCGGGCCGTTCCTCGCGATCAACTTTGATCGCGACGAACTGATCATTGATCACGGAAGCAAGCTGCGGGTCCTCGAAGGACTCATGCGCCATTACGTGGCACCAGTGGCACGCCGCGTAACCCACCGAAAGGAAGACCGGCACTTGGCGTTTGGCTGCGGCGGCAAACGCCTCATCCGACCATGGCCACCAGTGCACGGGGTTGTCGGCATGCTGAAGCAGGTACGGGCTCGTTGCCGAAGCGAGGTGATTGCGGCCGGTCATCCTTTAGGCGACCGAACTCAGCTAGGCGTACCCGGCTGGTGTTCAGATGGGGAATCCTCTGCGTGGTCCTCCGCATCGTCGGGGATGCGGATCTTTCGGAACTGTTTCCGCATGCTGAAGTACAGGAACACCAAAGCAACAGCCAGCAGGAGCACGACGAACAAGGGCGTCCAACCCGGCTTGACAATGTTCGGGTCGACGTCCAGAAGGATCATGCCGAAACTCTACTCGCCGCGGATACGGCGATTCCTGCGAACAGATCGTCCTCGGGAATGCTCGTCTCAACCAGGCTGCGTGCTAGCTGCCACTCCTCCGTCGGCCAAGCCGACTTGTGCACCTCCAGCGGCACGACGAACCACGGCCCATCCGGATCGATCTGGGTCGCATGCGCCAGCAATGCTCGATCACGAATGTGGTAGTAGTCGGCGCAGGCGATCCGAGTAGTGATACGAGCAGCATGTTTGGGGTCTTCGGGCCAGTCCCGGAGCCGTTCGGCGTACGGCGACTCGAGGCCGCGCGCAACCATTGCGTGATCCAGCGCCACGGTCCGATCGCGGTGGAAGGTAAACGAGTAATACAGCTTGAGCGGCTGCCATGGTTCACCGAGCTCGGGGTAAGCATCCTGGTCGGCCGCCGCTTCGAATGCCGCGATGCTGATCTTGTGACACATGACGTGGTCGGGATGGCGATAACCGCCGTCGTTCTCGTTGTAGGTGGTCATGACGTGGGGTCGAAACGAGCGAATCACCTTGACCAACGGAGCCACAGCAAGGGCGAGGTCAGTACGCGCGAAGCTGCCCTCGGGGAGTGGCGGCGGAGGATCGCCTTCCGGTAGACCGGAATCGACAAAACCAAGCCAGACCTGCTGGATACCAAGGATTTCCCTGGCGCGATCCATTTCCTGCCGACGGATGTCGGCGATGTTGGCCAAGATGTCCGGCCGGTCCATCGCCGGATTGAGGATCGAGCCGCGCTCACCACCTGTGCAGGTTGCGACGACAACGTCGACTCCCTCAGACACGTACTTGGCCGTCGTCGCGGCGCCCCGACTCGACTCGTCGTCGGGGTGCGCATGCACGTGCAACAGTCTCAAGCGATCGCCCTGAGAGTCCACCCGTAGTGTGGGACGAGACATGGCGGTCATGCTGCCACCGCGCAGTCTCGGAGTGTCGCTGCTGCCCGTCTACCGAGACGCGCTCGCGCTTCAAGGGGAATCACGACATCACTTCCGGAGCAACGTTGCGAGAAGCCGCCACATAAATTGTGGGGCGTGACCGATGCCGCTGAGCGACTGCGCCGCCGTTACCCCAAGCCGTGGATGCCACGCCCGCTGCTGGTGGCTTTGATCAGCGTTGCTGTCGTGCTCGCCCTGACGTGGCTCATCTGGACCGCGCTCCGGCACTCGCAGCCGGCAGCCGCAGCCCACGTGCAGTCATATCAGATCACCTCCGACACTTCTGTATCGGTGACGATCTCCGTCCAGCGACAGGATCCAAGTGTGCCGGTCACCTGCCGGGTGCTGGCCCAGGCCGTAGATTTTCAGCCGGTCGGTGAACAGCAGGTGCCGATTGCGGCCAGCACTCACCAGATCGTCAATGTGGATCTCGTCCTTACCACCCTGCGACGAGCCACCGCAGTAGTGATCAAAGGGTGCACTGTCACCTGACTTCGATTCAGCGCGTCCTTGATAACCTAGTGGGATGTCTGAAAACTCCGCCCAGGCCATTTGGCTGACCCAGGAGGCGTACGACAAGCTCAAAATGGAGCTTGATTACCTCTCTGGGGCAGGGCGTGCTGCGGTGTCTGCCAAGATCGCCGCGGCGCGCGAAGAAGGTGACCTCAGCGAGAACGGCGGCTATCACGCCGCGCGCGAGGAGCAGGCACACCAGGAGGCCCGGATTCGCCAGCTGATCTACATGCTGAACCAGGCGCAAGTCGGGGAGGCTCCGGCGAACGCCGAAGAGGTGGCCCCAGGCACCAGAGTGACCATCGCCTTTGACGGTGATGAATCCGATACCGATACGTTCCTACTGGGATCGCGAGAACTGCTGGGACTCGACAACAGCGTCGACTCAACCAACGTCTACAGCCCGCAGTCCCCGCTGGGCTCCGCGATCCTTGGCAAGAAGACCGGCGACGCGGTCTCCTACGTAGCGCCGAATGGCCGCATGATCAACGTCACTGTTGTGAATGTCGAGGCCTTTCACGGCTAAAGCCGGCTTATCAAGTCCTGAGCCTCGGCCGGGCTCAACGCTCCCGAGGCGACCTCAGAAAGAATCTGATCCCGGCTCAACGCTGTCTCGGGTTCGGTCGCCTCGCCGAGACCCAGCTTCTCCAGTAGTTCGGCAAATCGGAGGCGAGCCGTGGGATAGGAGACACCTAGGTGCTTCTCGACCTCACGAAGATTCCCCCGAGAGGCAAGGAACACTCGAAGCATTTCGGTTTCCTTGTCATTGAGGGCGCAGAACTCACATGGCCGAAAGACGCCGGCCAGTTCGGTGCCACACGAGGGACAGCCGAGCCGGATGACCGCAAGCTCAGCACCGCACACCGGGCAATCGCTCGGTGCGCGGTGCTCAATCCGCTCCTGCGGTCTGCGGGAGCGCTCCATCAGCTGACACCCGCATCGCTGGTCAGGTCAGAACCCACACGAACGAGAGCGTGAGCCATGACGACCTCGATCTCAAGCTTGGCGCTGCCGTTGCCCATCACAACCTCGTCGCCGGCACCGTTGTGACCGCCCGTCCAGCTGATCTTGCCGAGCTGAGCCTCGCCCGTAACGGTCACGTCCGAGTCATCTTCCAAGGTGATCGACAAACTTCCGGATTCGGCGCGAATCCGGTTACGACCAGACTTGATGGTGCCCTTGATCGTTGCCTGCCCCGCCTGAATAAGAGCATCGTTGATCTCAGCTATATCGAGCAGCTTCGCGGCTCCTGCGGTCACCCGCACCTTGCCGAGATGCGGCACCTGTTCGGTGTTCAAGCTGCCAGCCGTCACCTCGACATCGACGATCACATTCGGGTTCACGCGCAAGAAGAGTTCTTTGCCAAGGCCGAGGGATCGGAAATCGTCCAGGCTGCGAGTGGCACCCTTCAGAATGCTGAAGCCGTCAAGGGAGGCACCCAGTTCACCGTCGCTGGAGACTTCCAGTACCGGGCCGTTACGACGCAGCACGTGAGGCCCGTCGGCAGATAGCGTGGCTACTGAGGTCTCACCGATGATGCGAACTCGGCGGCCGATCGCTCGCACAGAAATCCGCTCCACGCCGCCGGTGTTGACCGGCCTGGCCTGTACCGGCTCGTCCGCTTTGGACTCCGAGTCGGATGCCTTGGAGCCATAGTTGGCCTGCTGCGGCTGGTCAGTGACTGCAGCCCAGGCATCGGAGTCGGCGGCCGACCCTGCCAGCTGTTCATTTGTTGGTTCCGACGTAGTCTCTGAGGCCGCTTGCGAGGCCTTCAACGCGTCGATTCGACGGGCTGCCTCGGCGGCGTCGATGCGTCCGGCGGCAAGCTCCTCAAGGATGGGTGTGATGTCTGGATTAGTCATACACCGAATGTAAACCCCATCTTTCGAGAAAATAAGGTCGGCTTTATATTTCAGGGCGGCATAGGGGTTCCCTGAGGGTGGGCGTCGAGGCCTACGTTTCCCACCACAACCGCGGCGGAGCGGCGCTCCCTCACGCTCTCAGTCATAAGCCTTTTCGAGAAAAAATTTGCGTGGTGCATACAACTAGTTATGGTTGCTATGTGCCAGCTCTTGCGAAGTCGCGCTCTTCCTCGCGCACAGCATCAGTGAATTCGCTTATGCATGCCCTGCTGAGCGTCGGGCGGCTCATGCGGCAGCGAACTCAGGGCGAGACGGTTGATAGCGGGTCGTTCTGGCTCTTGAAGACCTTAGCTGCGGCCGGACCCCAACGGGTAACAGATCTGGCCGTCTGCGCGGGGCTGGATGCGTCCACCGTTTCGCGGCACATTGCTCAGCTGCATAGCGCAGGACTCATCGAGCGGACGCCCGATCCAGCCGATGGCCGCGCCCAACGGGTCAAGTTGAGCGCCACAGGCTTCGAACGCTTCGAAGCCGCCCTCGATACGCGACGCTCGCTGCTGGAGAAGTGCCTCGAGCCGTGGAATCCCCGTGATCTTGAAGACCTTGACCGGCTTCTAACCCGCTTCGCCGCTGATGTCGAGGCTCTAACCCAGTCGATGGAGAAGCATGACTAGCTACCAGCCGCGTCGCGCACTCGAGGATGAGCCGGAGGACGAGCCCAGAGCCGCAGGCTCTGCTGGCCCGGCGACAGATGTGTTGACGCCGGGCAAACAGATTTCCCGCCCGCCCGCAGCAACCAGCGGCGACGGCCACGGCGGCGGTGACTACTTGAGCCACCGTCAGATTCTTGTCGTCCTCGGTGGACTGATGGCAGGCATGTTCCTCGCGGCGCTCGATCAAAGCATTGTCGCGGTGGCGTTGCCCAAGATCACCTCTGAGTTGGGCGGTCTCGACAAGCTCTCCTGGGTAGTGACGGCGTACCTGCTGACCTCAACTGCTGCCACTCCGCTCTGGGGCAAGATTTCTGACCTCCGTGGGCGGCGGCCGATCTTCCAAGCCGCAATCGTGATCTTTTTGATTGGCTCGCTGATCTGTGGCTTCTCCCCTGAGATCGCCGACTTCCTCAGCGTCACCGGAATCAATGTCATGATCGCCGGGCGAGCCGTACAAGGCCTTGGCGCCGGCGGCCTGATGTCACTTGCGCTCGCCGTTATAGGCGATGTGATTCCGCCTCGTGAACGCGGAAAGTATCAAGGCATGTTCGCAGCCGTGTTCGGCGTCTCATCGGTCGCCGGTCCGCTGCTTGGCGGTTGGTTCACCGACAATCTGGGTTGGGAATGGATCTTCTTCATCAACATTCCGATCGGTACGGTTGCGCTAGTCGTGACCTCACTCGCGCTGAAGCTGCATCACGTACGTCGCCAGGCCTCGGTCGACTATCTCGGTGCGGCGACCATAGTCGGATCGGTCACCTGCCTGGTGCTGTACCTCAGCTGGGCTGGTCCGGACAAGGGCTGGGGCTCAGCAACCGGTATTGGGCTCCTTGTTGGCACCGTCGTACTGGGCGCACTATTCGTTCTCGTGGAATCCAAGGCGAAGGAGCCGATAATTCCACTGGAACTCTTCACGCACTGGACGTTCACTTCCAACATCACCTTCGCGATGATCATGGGCATCGGGATGTTCGGCGGCCTGATCTTCCTACCGATCTATTTGCAAGCCGTCAGAGGCTTCAGTGCGACCCACTCCGGTCTGGCCATGTTGCCGCTCGTCGTGGGCATCTTCACCACCTCGATTGGTGGCGGCCAGATCATGTCGCGGACCGGTCGCTACAAATGGATGCCGATCACCGGCGCCCTAGTCGTTGGCGCAGCCCTGTTCGCCTTCTCGACGCTCGAGGTCGACACCCCGTACTACGTCATTGCGCTGATCATGTTCGCATTCGGGACGGGGCTCGGCCTGACGATGCAGGTCGTAGTGACCGCGGTGCAAAACAGCGTCGATCGGCGAAACATGGGTGTGGCTACCGCGTCTGTGACGTTCTTCCGGTCGATGGGCGGCGCCATCGGAACTGCACTACTCGGCGCCATCTTGAACATCCGACTCAAGCACCACCTGAATGCGATCGTCGGAGCGGCGCAGGGCAATGCGCCCGGCGGCCCGATAGAGACCAACGATGTCACCGCTATCCAGGCGCTGCCAGAGCCAATCAAGAGCTGGGTCCTTGAGGCGTTCACCCGCTCCATGGATGACGTTTTCATGGTGGCGGTGCCATTCATGGCAGTTGCGTTTGTCATCGCTATCACAATGAGAGAAAAGCCACTCAAAGCGCGGGGCCAGCATTCCGATTCTGCAACGCCCCGCGAGTCGGCCGATACCGACCTTGCCTCAATGGCACATTAAGTAGGTCAATTAGGAGTACGTCGTCGGCGGGTGGCACATTGGTTACTCAGTTCGGTACGCCAAGGATGGTGCAATCTGTCAGATCGAGGCTCCGAGCGTGGAGGGTTATTGATGCCGACCAGGGCAATGCGCACGCTGTACAGCAGCGCTGGAGCGGTGTTGTTGGCAACAGCGCTGGCCGCTTGTGCCGGCACGCCTTCCGACCCAGCGGGGTCGAGCTCGCAACCACCGAGTGCTGCCGCCTCCACCCAGCCGGTGCCGACGCCAACGCCTGACCCGGTTGTTTTGAAGCCGAACGTCAAGGACGGCGCAACCAACATCAAGGTCAACACTGTAGTGAGCGTCAAAGCGAGCTCCGGGACCCTGACGAAGGTCAAACTTTCCTATACCAACACCACTCGTCAGGGTCGCAAACACCAAGGGACCGTCGCGGGAAAGATCAGCAAGGACCGCACCACATGGACGGCGGGTGATCGTCTGGAGCCGGCCGCCGCCTACAAGTTGATCTCTACCGGCAAGAACACGGTCAATGAGTCCAAGACGACGACGACGACTTTCAGTACTCACAACTTGCCGCTAAATAAGCAGACCTATCCGCAGCTATATCCCCTCAAGGGAAGCCTTGTCGGCGTTGGCATGCCAGTGGTGCTGACTTTTGACGTGCCGATCAAGAACAAAGCAACGTTCGAGAAGAATTTGCGCGTCACTTCCTCTCCAGCCCAAGCAGGCAGCTGGCATTGGTACTCCGACACCCAGGTGCGTTACCGGCCCCAGAAGTTTTGGAAGCCGGGCACCAAGGTGAACGTGACAGCGGACATCAATGGTTTGTACGCGGGCCGCGGTGTCTATGGTCAGAACTCAGCGAGCACCCACTTCAAAGTCGGTCGATCCCAGGTCACCAAGATCAACCTGTCCTCTGACGTCGCCAAGGTGTACCGCAATGGCAAGTTAGCCCGAACCATTTATGTGAGCGGCGGAAAGCCTGGCTGGCAGACCCGAAGTGGCGTCAAGCTGGTCATGGACAAGCTCTACGTCACCAAGATGACCAATACGATGATCGGCGCGCAGGAGCACTACAGCCTTCGAGTGCGGTACGCGATGCGAATCACTCAGTCCGGTGAGTTCCTACACGCCGCGCCGTGGAATGCGGCACATTTCGGCCGCCGCAACGCCAGCCACGGCTGCGTCGGAATGAGCACCGGGAACGCGGCCTGGCTGTTCAATCACACCCTCATCGGGGACCCGGTCGTCACCACCGGAAGCAGCCGCCACATGGAATACGGCAACGGTTACGGGGACTGGAACATGTCCTACGCCAAGTACAAGAACGGCTCTGCGCTCTAGGCGCGGTGTGCTACGCCCGCGCGTCGCCCGTCTTCGGTCCTTGACGGCGATGCAGCGGCAAAGCTGGCGGATGGGCTCTGCCTAAGGGCGGCTCCGCTCCTCCTGCCAGCGACAAGACAAAGGACTTGGTGAACGCCAGCAGCGGTACGGCCAATAGCGCTCCCACGATCCCAGCTGCTATGACGCCAACCGCTATGGCAAGTACGACAGCTAGCGGATGCAACTTCACCGCCCGCCCCAAGAGGAACGGCTGTAGCACATGGCCCTCGACCTGCATCACCAAAATCACGCCGCCGAGCATGATCAACGCCTGAACCCATCCCAGTGCGACCAAGGCGACAAGGACTGCAACCGAACCTGAGACCAGCGCACCGACGATCGGAACGAATGCGCCGATGAAGACCAGCGCAGCCAGGGCCGGAGCCGCTGGGACACCCAGAATCAGCGCAACAATGAGCACGCCGATGCTGTCGGCCAGCGCAACCAGAATTGTTGCCCGCACGTACGACGACAGCGACCGCCAGCCTCTCAGTGCCGCCTGATCCACCCGACCGCGCGAGGCCCGCGGAAAAAACCTCAGCACAAAGGTGAAGATGCCGCGGCCGTCGTAGATGAAATAAAAGAGGGAGAAGAGGGCGATGGCAAGCCCAGCAAGGAAATGCCCGACGCCGGCGCCCAATTCGGCAGCGTAGGCCGCGATCGTGCTACCGCTTGCCTTCAGAAAATCGGTGATCTTCGACATCCACGTTGAGGAATCCAGCCAGCTGGCGCTTAGGTGCAGAGGACCGTTGCGAAGCCAGTTGGTCAGCGGGCCATTGCTGAGCCAGTCGCTCAACTTATTGAAGCCATTCACGACGTTGGCTGACAGCTCAGAGCCTTGGCCGGCAATCTGTCCGCCGATCACGATCAGAGCTGCGACAATCGCGGCGATTGCGCCAAGGACCGTGATTGCCGTCGCAGCTGCTCGCGGCAACCCCCATCTCCCCTTCTTGAGGGCCTCGGCCACCGGAAGCATGAGCGCTGTCAACAAGATGGCGACTGCCACGGGAATCAGGACCTCGGACAGATAGCGCGCCAGCCAGACAATCCCCGCTAGCAGGATGATCACCAAGATCGCGCGCCAGGACCAGGCAGCCGCGACCTGCAGGCCCCGAGGCACAGCGCTGCCGGCTAAGTCAGCAGTGTTTGCGGGGGCGACCACCGGTTCGGGTTGCGGTCCCGGCTCCGTCTCCGGCAGCGGCGTTGCATGATCATTGCCGGAACCCGAGGCCAGCACGGGCAGCGTGCGGCGAGTACGGCGTGCGGATTGCCTAGGCCCATTCCGAGCTGATGATCCCATTCGGTGCCTCCTGGGTCTTCATGTCGAGCTCCTCAACCCTAATGTCTGTGCTGAACTGGTCGCGCCGCTCGCAGAGATCAAGGCAAACTGTGGCAGTGGGCAGGCTGGGGGCTGCGCGGGCATGGGTCGGCGCGCGGAGTTCGCTGCCCCGTGAGGTCTATGTGTTAGGCCTGGTGGCGTTCTGCGTGGCTGTCGGGTTCGGCGTTCTCGTCCCAGTGCTACCAGTCTTTGCTCGGAGCTTCGGCGTTGGAAACACCGAAGTAGGAGCGGTCATTTCGGCATTCGCCCTGATGCGCCTGGTCTCCAGCCCATTCTGCGGTTGGCTGATCAAGGTCTTCAGTGAGCGGATCATCATGGCCACGGGCATTTTCATCGTGGCAATTTCCAGCGGCTTGGCTGGCATCTCGCGCAGCTACGTCCAACTACTGGTGCTTCGCGGCGTCGGCGGAATCGGCTCCGCCATGTTCACCGTGTCCGCGTTCACCTTGCTGCTGACCTCGGTGGAGGCAGGCGTACGCGGCCGGGCAGCTGGATTCTTCCAAGCCGGCTTCCTGATCGGTGGGATAACCGGGCCTGCAGTGGGCGGAGCCTTGGCAGCGATCTCACTAACGGCTCCCTTCTTCTTCTATGCCGGCACCCTTGCCGTAGCCGGGACGGTAGGTCTGCTGCTCTTGCGTCGTCGCGGCGCGAAGCCCGAGGAGGAGAATGCCGAGTCGGCAGTCTCGCTTCGCGCCCTCGTACGCGACGCCCGCTATCAGGCTGCGTGTGTCACCAACCTCGCTCAGGGATGGACCTCGTTCGGCGTGCGGTCCTCACTGGTGCCCGTCCTAGTGGTCGAGCTGCTGCACCGGCCGGCGTCGTGGACCGGCATCGCTTTCGCCTGCGCCTCTGTCGTCCAGACGATCGCTGTCGGACCAGCTGGTCGATTCACCGACACAGTCGGCCGGCGGCCTGCAATGATTCTCGGTGGCACCGTCGCGGCGGTATCGATCATGGCAGTCCCGTTCGCACCGAACATCTGGCTCTTGATCGTCGTGCTCTCCCTCTACGGCATCGCCTCGGCCTTCTTGGGCACTGCGCCTGCGGCAGCTGTCGGCGATGCAGCAGGAAGTCGGAGTGGCACGGCGGTCGCGGTCTTCTCGATGTGTTCTGACATCGGGGCGATTGTCGGGCCGCTGGTCGCCGGCCTGCTGGCGGACACCTTGTCGTATCCGGCCGCATTCGGCGCCGGAGCCGCCTTGATGCTCGTCGCGGCCGCGCTGTCGTGGCGGATACCTCGAGATCAGGTAGCGATGTCCGGGAGAGGGCCGTCGAGGGGGGATATGCATGAGTCCACGTCCGTTGAGTGAGCTGGTCAGCGCTGATTGGGCTGAGGCGCTGCAGCCAGTGGCGGCAACGATCACAGCGATGGGAGCTTTCTTACGCGCGGAGCTGGCCGCTGGCCGGCAATATCTGCCGTCCGGTGAGCATGTGCTGCGTGCCTTTAGCCGCCCGCTGAACCAGGTGAAGATCCTCATCGTCGGGCAAGATCCCTATCCCACTCCAGGACATCCGGTGGGTCTGTCGTTCTCGGTGGCAGCCCATGTGCGCCCTATTCCACGCTCGCTGCAGAACATCTATGCCGAACTCCAGGCAGATCTGGGCATCCGTCCGGCGGCCAGCGGTGATCTCACACCCTGGTTCCACCAGGGCGTGCTACTGCTCAATCGGGTCCTGACTGTGCAGCCCGGTCGCTCCGGATCACATCGCGGCAAGGGCTGGGAGCAGGTGACACAGCGGGCCATAGAGGCGTTGGTCGCCCGTGGTGGCCCATTGGTTGGGATCTTGTGGGGACGCGATGCACAGTCACTGATCCCCATGCTTGGCTCAGTGCCTTACCTTGCGAGCGCCCACCCGTCTCCGTTGTCCGCTACGGCGGGGTTTTTTGGGTCACGTCCTTTCAGCCGGGCCAACGAGCTGCTGGTCCAGGCAGGTGGTGAGCCAATCAACTGGAGCCTGCACGAGCAAGGCTAGAAGGACAGCGCCTTGTCCAAATCGGCGATGAGATCCTCGACGTCCTCAATGCCTACGCTGAGCCGGATCAGGTCTCCAGGCACTTCTAATCGGGTGCCAGCCACGGAGGCGTGAGTCATCTTTGCAGGATGCTCAATCAAGGACTCCACGCCGCCCAGGGACTCCCCCAAAATGATCACCGAGGTACCTTGGCAGACCCTTAGCGCGGCCTGTTCGCCACCAACCACGCTGAAGCTCACCATCCCGCCATATCGGCGCATCTGCCGCTTGGCCAGATCGTGCCCAGGATGGGCGTCGAGACCCGGAAAGTACACCTCGGCCACTCGGGCATGATCATCCAGAAAGGCGGCTACTTGCTCGGCGTTGTCGCAGTGCCGGTCCATCCGCACGGCCAAGGTGCGAAGGCCCCGTGATACCAGCCAGCAGTCGAACGGGCTGGCCACCCCGCCAATTGCGTTCTGGTGGAACCTCAGCTGCTCGGCCAGCTCGTCGTCGTTGACCACCAGCGCGCCGCCAATGATGTCGGAGTGCCCGCCGCAGTACTTCGTCGTCGAGTGCACCACGACATCTGCGCCCAGCTCCAGCGGCTGCTGAAGGTATGGCGTAGCAAAGGTGTTGTCGACGATAACGAGCGCGTCCGCCGCATGCGCCAGGTCGGCAATCGCGGCAATGTCGGCAATGTTCAGCAACGGATTGGTCGGCGTTTCAATCCAGACGGCCTTGGTCAGGCCTGGGGTAATGGCAGCGGCAACTGAATCGAGGTGAGTCAGATGTGCCGGATCGGCCGATATCCCCCAACGCTGATGGACTCGGGCAAAGAGTCGAAAGGTGCCGCCGTACGCGTCATCCGGCACCACGAAATGACTCCCCGGTGACGCGATGGTCCGCAGCAGGGTGTCCTCGGCGGCGAGCCCGCTGGCAAAAGCCAGCCCGTGCTTGCCGCCCTCCAGGGCCGCCATGCACTCTTCCAGGGCCGTACGGGTGGGGTTGGAGGAGCGGGAGTACTCATAGCCGCCACGTGCTTCACCCACCTTGTCCTGAATGAAGGTGGAGGTGGCGTAGATCGGTGGCACGACTGAGCCGACCGCAGAATCCGGATCCTGTCCGGCATGGATCGCCCGAGTCGAGAAGCCCTGCGTCGCTGTCACGAGAGGCCAGCCTACGCGTGTCTGGCACAACGTGGCCGGTATGCGCACTGAGCCTTTGGAAGCGCCCTTCGACAAGCTCACGGCGCACAGAGGCGGTGGAACATCTCCAGGACCAGTCAGCGTTGCATAAGTGCGCCCACCGTTCCAAACGGAGGTGCAGAAAGGCAGACTGAATCACATGTTGTTCTCGCGCATGAAAACGAAGCTCATCGAGCCTGAACAGGCACTCCGGGGCCGCAGTACGTCAGTGCTGGTCAACCCCACCTTCCATGAGATCTTTGGTATCCCGGTGCAACAAGTGCCGAAGGGCTCAGAAGTCGCCTACTTTGCCCTCGGTTGCTTCTGGGGTGCTGAAAAACTGTTCTGGAAGACGCCGGGTGTCACGAACACAGCGGTCGGCTATGCGGGAGGCTTTACCCCAAACCCCACCTACGAGGAGGCTTGCAGCGCTCGCACTGGTCACACCGAGACCGTGAAGGTTTGTTACGACCCCGCCAAGGTCAGCTACGAGAAGCTACTCAAGATCTTCTTCGAGGACCACGACCCAACCCAGGGCATGCGGCAGGGCAATGATGTCGGGACTCAGTACCGGTCGGCGATCTATACGACTTCACCGGAGCAACTGGCGACTGCGGAGCGGGTCCGCGATCAGTTCCAGACCGAGTTCAGTCGCGCGGGTTACGGGCGGATCACGACTGAGATTGCGCCTGCGGGTGACTTCTACTACGCCGAGGACTATCACCAGCAGTATCTGGAAAAGAATCCGTTCGGCTACTGCCCGGTTCACGCCACCGGCGTTACTTGCAACTGAGTCCAGACAGCCCGGCTCTCAGCGTGACCTTGCCCTGGCGGTAAGGCTGTAGAGCACCCGATATGGCAGCAGCCGGGCCAGTGCGGCTATCACCTTGGCCTCGCGTCCGACCACTTGTCGTGGCGGAGGATTGTCGTCTTGCAGCGCTTCCAGGATTACCCTGGCCGCGACTGAGGCATCGAGCCCGGAATCCGCTAGACGGTTAGCCATCTTGGCTGCTGCCTGGATTTGATCGGAATAGCGGGCGCTGATATCGGGGTCTTGCTGCGACTGCACGTGATCTGCAGCAGCCCGCCAGCGATCCCAGATCGGCGTAGCGATGGCGCCGGGCTCGATCAGCAAAACTTTGATCTTGAACGGTGCTAGTTCGGCCCGCAACGAGCTGCTCAACCCCGCGAGACCATGCTTGGCAGCGCCATATCCGCCCAGCATCGGGCCAGAGAGCCGGCCACTAATGGAGCCGATCATGATGATTCGGGCGTCGCCCAGCTGGTCGGCGGAGCGATGCAGGGCCGGCAACATCACCTGCGTGACCAGCAGCTGCGCGGTCAGATTGATCTCGATCTGGCGACGGAACACCTCAATCGGGATGATCTCCAGCGGGCCAGGAAGTGCGGCGCCAGCGTTATTGACTAGGCCGAACAGTGGCCCAGCGGCATTGACCACCTCACCGGCGGCGCGTACCGAATCCTCGTCGAGCAAATCCATGATTAACGGCGTAACGAGCTCCGGGAATTGCTGGCGCAGGCTCTCCGCATCGGCTTCTCGACGTACGGTGCCGAAAACCCGGAATCCAGCAGCTACCAGTTCGAGGACGGTCGCGCGGCCAATGCCGGTGGATGCGCCGGTGACGACGACGGCACGAGGCGCCAACTTCCACGCTCCTTCTCAATCACCGGGTTAGCCGTGTTTAATTGAGGGCATTTCTAGCGAAGGTATCGCACTTGTTCGGGTCGCCGGTGCTGAAGCCCTGGG
>DATCXA010000680.1:0-2765 GCA_036566085.1 Propionibacteriaceae bacterium | reverse complement strand
GGCTGGACTGGCTGATTCCCATTCGGGTGGGGAGGATGGTCAGCTCGCCGTACGGGTTCCTGCGCGGCACGGCGATTGTGATGGCCGATGACGTCGCGCAACTACCTGCCACGGGCATCAATCCGGTCGTCTGCGGGGACGCACACCTGGGCAACTTCGGCTTCTACGCCTCTCCCGAAGGTGAACTGGTCATCGACCTGAACGATTTCGATGAGGCGCATCCAGGAAGCTGGGAATGGGACTTGCGGCGGCTGGTAGCCAGCATTTGGGTCGCAGGCCGGGAGAACTCCTCATCTGAGGACCAGTGTCGGTCGGCGGTCTTGGCTTGCGTCGCGGCGTACCGCGACGAAGTCCGGTTCTTGGCTGAGCAGCCCCTGCTGATGCGCAGCTTCAACCGGCTCGATGTTGGCCGTCTCCACGAGACAGCAACTGAGAAGTCGCTCCGCCAGGAGATCGAACGCTCGGCCAAACGGGCCCGCTCACGAACCAGTGATCGTGCGCTGCCGCGCTTTACGGCGGAGCGGGACGGACAGCGGCACATCATCGAAGAGCCGCCGTTGATCACCCGGCTCAGTGCCCAGGACTATGAGGCCGTCGCGCAGTCGCTGGACGACTACTTGCAGACTCTCGCGCCCCATTGGCGGCGGGTTGTTGGCGGCTACACACTGATCGACGTTGCGCACAAGGTCGTCGGCGTCGGCAGCGTTGGCTTGCGCGCGTATGTGGCACTGCTCGAAGGCAGTAGCTCCGACGACGTGATCTTTTTGCAGCTGAAGCAGGCTCGGCGCTCTGTCCTCGCGCGCTACGTGCATGGCGAGTCTGCCTGGCACGCCCATCAGGGGCAGCGGGTCGTGGAATACCAGCAGGCCCTGCAGACGGTCAGCGACCCGTTGCTGGGGTGGACCACGATCGGTGACTTGCAGTACTACGTACGGCAGTTCCGCAATATGAAGGGCACTATCCCGCTGGATGCCATCGACGCGGCCGCCTTGACCGACTACGCCGGCATCGTGGGTCACCTACTGGCGAAGGGCCACGCTCGCACGAGCGGCGCGTCCATGATTGCCGGTTATGCCGGTGTGGGTGACAAGTTGGATCAAGCGCTGGCGAAGTTTGCCCGAGCGTATGCAGATCAGACTGAGGCTGACCATGCGACGTTGCTGAAGGCAGTGCGGAATGGAGCTCTGCCGGTCGTCGAGGGGGCGCTGCAAAAGACCGGCTCATCGTTTCGTCCCTGACTGCGTCCCGATCGCGGGAAGAAGTCAAGCCGAGCGGCCGGGTCGCCAGAGAAGCCCTACCCCGATCAGGGCAACAGCGACGAGGCAGAGTCCACCGACACCCACAATGGCGAGTCCCCGAGAGATGATCCGGTCGGCATTCGTTGATCTCTCCTCGCGATCAGAGGCACCACCCAGCGGGGGTCTGGGAATGCCGAGAACTCCAGGCGCGGTACCGGTCGGCAAGTTGCCGCTGCACAACGTGGTGATAAGCCGGTTGACGGCTCGATCACCTTCTCCCTCGATGCCCTCGATGGCGAAGATCACCCAAGTGCTGCCAAGTTCTGGGTCCAGGCCGCAGGCATCGGCGTCGTGTCGAGACGCCACGACCTGTTCCTGATAGACCGTGCCCTTGTATACCCGGTCAACGGCGAACCGGATGTCGGTGCGGGCGGCGTCACCGCGGCCGACAATCTCCTTGCTGATCACGCTGCCTCGGAAGACAGCATCCGCTTCTCGCAGCGCGCGATTTGTCGAGATGCCGGCACAACTACAGGCGAACGCTGGTCTGGCATCGACAAGCGCAGCGCAGCTGCCGAGCAGCACCGAGGCCACCAGGATGAACAGGCGCAGGATGAACAGGCGCGGCGTAAGCCTGGTCACGTGGCCAGTCTCGGTGGCGTTGCGGTGGAACACAAACGCTGGGTGCTTGGCAACGAGCGGTTGGGGAAAACAAGTCCGGACCGGAGGCAGCCGGCCCGTAGGATCGAATGTCGCTCCCTTCCCGCGAAAGGACTAAGAGCTCGTGATGCGCACCCACGACGCCGGCACTCTGCGTGCCGAGCATGCCGGAAGCACGGTAACCCTGGCTGGCTGGGTAGCTCGCCGCCGTGATCATGGTGGCGTCGCCTTTCTTGATCTTCGCGACGCATCTGGCCTGGTCCAGGTGGTGGTACGTGACGAGATGTTGGCGGCATCCGGTGCCCACGATCTGCGTAACGAATACTGCATCCTGGTCACTGGTTCGGTCGAGTTGCGCCCCGAGGGCAACGCCAACGCGGAGCTGCCCACAGGCGCGGTAGAGCTGGTCGCTGCCGCGCTCGAGGTGCTGAGCCCGTCGGCACCCTTGCCCTTCCAGATCGACGAGCGCGTCAATGTCGGTGAAGAGACCAGACTCAAATACCGCTACCTCGACCTGCGCCGGCCAGGCCCAGCAGCGGCGATCCGGTTGCGTAGCGAGGTCAATCGGGTTGCTCGTACGCTGCTCGCCGAGCGCGGCTTCGTTGAGATCGAAACGCCGACGTTGACTCGCTCCACTCCCGAGGGCGCGCGCGACTTCCTCGTTCCAGCGCGACTCAAGCCGGGCTCCTGGTACGCGCTGCCGCAGAGCCCGCAACTGTTCAAGCAGCTGCTCATGGTGGCTGGCATGGAGCGCTACTTCCAGATCGCTCGTTGCTATCGCGACGAGGACTTCCGGGCGGATCGACAGCCAGAGTTCACTCAGCTCGACGTCGAGATGAGCTTCGTGGACCAAGACGATGTGATTGA